>CAKQBP010000007.1 GCA_934216375.1 uncultured Veillonella sp. | reverse complement strand
TAGGATGCTTCCTACCACCTTGTGGGGGAACAGAAGCGACAGTACCTTCTAAGATTTTAAGCAATGCTTGTTGTACACCTTCACCAGACACGTCACGTGTAATGGAAGGATTCTCAGACTTACGAGCAATCTTATCGATTTCATCGATATAGATAATGCCACGTTCAGCCCGAGCTATATCATAATCTGCAGCTTGGATAATTTTGAGTAAGATGTTTTCTACATCTTCCCCTACATACCCAGCCTCAGTTAAGCTTGTAGCATCTGCAATAGCAAATGGTACTTCTAGCATTTTCGCTAAGGTTTGAGCCAATAGTGTTTTACCACTACCAGTAGGACCAATGAATAAAACATTAGCCTTTTGTAATTCTACGTCATCAACTACATTATCTGTTTGTAAACGTTTGTAGTGATTATATACAGCCACGGCTAAAGAGATTTTAGCATCATCTTGACCAATGACATATTCGTCAAGATGAGCTTTAATTTCTCTAGGCGTTGGCAATTCTTTTAAATTGAAGTCGTCCGTCTCAACCGCACCCAACTCATCTGCAATGATGCGTTCACAAACTTCAACGCATTCATCACAAATATACACGTTAGGCCCCGCCACTAATTTGCGGACTTCCTCGCTTGTGCGTCCACAAAAACTGCAGCGCATAGTGTCTTTATCTTTTGCCAAGGGGCGCCTCCATTACTTGCTTTCTACAGGTTCTCTTGTGAGCACCTCATCAATTAAGCCGTATTCAACGGCATCCTGAGCACTCATGAAGTTATCGCGATCTGTATCGCGAGCTACTACTTCAATATCTTGTCCACTGCGAGAAGCTAAGATACCATTTAACTCTTCACGCATGCGAAGAATCTCACGGGCATGGATTTCAATTTCAGATGCTTGCCCTTGCACACCGCCTAATGGTTGGTGAATCATGATGCGCGCATGAGGCAACGCATATCGTTTACCTTTAGTGCCAGCTGTTAAAAGCACAGCACCCATGCTCGCTGCAGAGCCTACACAAATAGTAGACACATCTGGTTTGATATATTGCATCGTATCATAAATAGCCATGCCGGCAGTTACAACACCGCCAGGGCTATTGATGTACAAATGGATATCCTTATCAGGATCCTCTGCTTCTAGGAATAACATTTGCGCAATAACCGCATTTGCCACATTATCATCGATGGGGCCACCAAGGAAAATAATGCGATCCTTTAACAAGCGAGAGTAAATATCATAGGAACGCTCTCCGCGTTCACCTTGTTCAACTACGATTGGTACATACATGTAATCACCTTTTCATGTACCCAGTTGAGCAAACTATTATTCAGCCGCTTCAGCGCCTTTTGCATTATCAATAATGAATCGAGCTGCTTTTTTGCGAGCTACAGAGCCTGCCAACATAGCTACACGACCTTCTTTTGCAATAATATCCCAAACTTCTTTAGGATCTGCCCCAAAGTTTTGAGCCATAATGAAGATTTCACGGTTCATATCATCTGGAGTTACTTCGATACCTTCAGCAGTTGCAATAGCATCCAATACTAAATCAGCGCGTACGTTTTCAGCTGCGGAATCTTTGTATTCAGAGCGTAAATCTTCGATAGTTTTATTGGAGAATTTCAAGTAGTCATCAAGTTTCAAGCCACGGCCTTCCATATTCATAGCCAATTCTTGAATCATTTGTTCTACGCGATCTTTAATCATTACTTCTGGAATTTCTACAGTTGCATTTTTAACAGCTGTTTGAATCAAGTCAGCATTGTAAGTATCGATTGCACGACGGGAAGCTTCTTCCTCCATTTTAGTGCGGAGATCTTTTTTCAATTCTTCAATAGTTTCGTAAGAGCTTGCTTCTTTTGCGAATTCATCATTCAATTCAGGCAATTCTTTACGTTTAATATCATGGATATGAGTTTTGAATTCTGCTTCTTTACCAGCAAGTTCTGCTACGAAGTAGTCTTCAGGGAATGTTACTTTTACAGTTACATCATCACCAGCTTTAGCGCCAATTAATTGATCTTCGAAGCCAGGAATGAAGCTACCAGAACCGATTTGTAATGGGTAGGATTTACCTTCACCACCATCAAAAGGTTTACCATCAACGGAACCAGCAAAGTCGATTACTGCGAAGTCATCTTTTTGAATTGTAGCGCCTTCTTCAGCAACAACCATTTTTGCTTGTTGTTCACGAATATTGTTCAACTGTTCTTCGATTTGTTCATCAGATACTGTAGCATCTTGTTTTTCTGCTTCTAAGCCTTTGTAATCGCCAAGTTTAACTTCAGGGCGTTTAGTTACAGTAGCTTTGAAAATCAAATCTTTGCCTTCTTCGAATTGTTCTCGTTCGATTTCAGGTTCAGATACAGGCACGATATCATTTTCACGAAGTGCAGCACTATAGTTTTGGCTAGCCAATACTTCAAATGCTTCTTCCAAGATAGCTTCTTTGCCGAAGTTCATTTCCAAAATACGGCGAGGCGCATGTCCTTTACGGAAGCCAGGGATGTTCACTTGACCTGCAATGCGTTTTACAGCTTGTTTAATGCCCTTATCTACTTCTGCTGCAGGTACTTCAATAGTTAAAGTTACTACGTGTTGATCAACAGGATTTACAGTTGCTTTCATTTAAAATATGTCCTCCTCGAAGGGCAATATGCCCAAATTTCTGTAGTATATTATGCACTCCTAATAATAACATAAATGCAAGGTCAATGCAATTCTTCTCAATATACACTAAAAGACCACCCCAAAATGGGTGGTCTTTACATATTTTACATAATTATGCTAATTAGTTATCTTTAGCAATCAATTTGATAATGTCACGACGAGACAAAATCCCGATCAAACGATACTCTTTATCTACAACTGGCACATTTTTCAAATGTTGATCAAGCATAACAGATACAATTTCTTCTACATCTTTATCCGGTGTGGTTGTAATTACTTCATCAGTCATCAACTCATGAACGTGAGATGCCAATAATTTTTTAAATTGAGCATTGTATTCACCGATGCCATTGTAATAGATGCTAGCGCCTAATACATTAACATAATGAGGCACATGAGGACGTACTTTTTTATAAAGTAAATCACCTTCAGAGATAATACCTAACAACTTATTATCATCATCCACTACGGACACAGCTGTTAAATTATATTTAACCAATAAATCAGCTACATCAGAAATCGGCGCATCTTTGCCAACAGTAACAGGGTATTTATTCATTACTTCTTGGATTTTCATAGTGAATTCCTCCTTACAAATACATCTTGCTTTATTATACTATTCGCCACAATATAATAAAACTCCTTTTTTCTGAAAGTATTATACAAATAATTTTTAGGTCTACGTGTTCTACCAATGATAAGGTTCATTGCGATTGATTTTTGATGCTCGATAAATTTGCTCTACAAGTAGCAATCGAACCATTTGATGAGTAAATGTCATAGGGCTAAAGGATAATTTATAATTTACAGCCTGACGTAATGTATCACTCACCCCAAAGGCACCACCAATAATGAAAGCCATATCGCTTACACCATCTACCTCAAGTTTTGATATCGTCTTAGCAAGTTCTTCAGAGGACATCGTTTTGCCGTACACATCAAGTAATACGGTATACGCATTTTTAGGAACCGCTTTTAATAAACGGACTCCTTCTTCGGCAACAACTTGTTTGCGATCCACATCACTCGGCTTATCTCCAATTTTACTTTCATTCAGTTCTGTAATTGTAATTCCACCATAGGGACGCATACGTTTCACAAACTCTGCAACTCCATCTCGCAAGTAAGCATCTTTTAATTTGCCAATACAGACTACATAAAATCTCATTTTCTACCTCTTTACAGATCGGATGGATACAATTTCATTAGGCTGACCATGTTGCAACTTCATTTCAGGTCCAATGCGAACTCCACCATCAACAAGCATTTTACCAATGGTTTGGGTAACGAGGACAGCGTTATTATTATTTTCAGAACGATGAGCCAATATAACTTGCATAAAATCAGGACGTTTCATCATAAGCAGTGCTTGCGCTGCCATTTCATTACTCAAATGACCTTCATCACTAGCCACCCTTTGTTTCAAAAACGGCTGATATGGTCCGAAGCGCAACATATGTGGATCATAATTTGCCTCTAGCACTAACAGCGTCGTCTCATCAATTCTGCGTAAAATATCATCTGAAATCACACCTGTATCAGTAACAACAGTTGCCTTATCGTTCCCAGCAAACACATTTATACCAATTGGATCAGCCGCATCATGACTTACCGAAAAAGGTTCCACAATTAGACTCCCCAACGTCAAACTGCCCTTTGTAAGCTCGATTAATCGATTCTTTGGCACGATTAACTTATCTTGGATTTCACGCCAGGTGCCTTGCTTCGTATACACAGGAATATCAAATCGTTTTAGTAATTGTTGTAGTCCCGCAATGTGATCACTATGTTCATGACTGACAAATATACCCTCTACCTGTGCCATATCAATTTGTAATTTTTTTAACCCATTGACAATGCGTCGACAACTGATGCCTACATCATGCAATATGACGGAGTTCCCTTTTTTTATCACTGTACAATTGCCCTTACTACCACTGGCAAGGACATGGACCTCCAACGGTGAGGATTCACTCATCAAAACACTCCATATACTTAATCATAAATCTATTATTTCTATAAAAATCAATAGCTTAGTTATTTAGTTAAATATTGTATTAACTCATTAAAATTCAAGCTATCATTACGTTCTTTCAGATAATTTAGTCAAACGCTCTACAAAGTACGACATATTAGCCTCAATATCTGGTCCTCGACGGAACATGTCGCCGCCAACGAGGAACATAGTATCATTTCCGTACAGCTCAACGAGTTCATTAAGACGAGCATCTGTAACACCACCACCCGGTGCCGGGCAAGCCGCTTTCATCAAATCCATTGGTCGTTTAATGTAAGAGGAAATTCTCTTGCATTGTTCCTCTGTAAATGTAAAGCGACCACCATAAGATACAAAGATTGGCATATCAGCCCCAAAGATACGAGGTAATAAACCTAGTTGTAAATAATCGGCTACACCAGATACACCAGGGCTTACAAATCCACCAGAATAAGCTGGATGATGAATAATGGGCAATCGTAAGTTTTCATCAATAGCTAATTTGTATAACCAACCGAAACCAACGAGACCTGCAGCCACCATGAGAGCTGTAGCACCAGCCTCTTTGGCAAAATAAGCGCGTTCTAACACATCTGTACCATCACCTGATACGTTTGCAGCATATAAAGTATGTGTACCATGTGTAGCATTCATTTCCTGTACCATAGCAGCACATCGTTTTACACGATCTTTATATTGAGAGAAGGACTGATTAGAAATACCATGATCATCCTTTATGACATCTGCACCACCACGTGTGTAAGCGCCACACATACGAGCCAATTCTACATTCGGTGTGCCCATCGGCTTTACAACGGCTTGAATCATTGGACGCGTCGGGGTTTCCACTAATCGACGAATTCCTTGTAAGCCAAATTGTGGTCCCTTAAACACATCGTAAAGTGTTGGACATAGTTCAATATCTACTACCCAAATATGTGGCTGTAACGAAGAATTACCAAAGACAACATTTAAAAATTGTGTAGCCTCTAAGGCCGTGGTATCTACGTGATATGAAATACGAGCCAAATAGTAACGAGAGGTGTCAATTACAGCATTTGGCATCACACCTACATTGATATAAGGAGAGTCTTCTACTATAGGTTCAAGAGATTCTAGTCGACCAGTAATAGTTTCTTTAATGTATGGATCCGTTACAAACTCATAAGGAAATTCTATGGTTTGCTCCACTTGAACAGCCCAAGCAATTGATTTTGCTTCTTCATATGTACTCGCTTCTATTCTATATATAACTATAAATCGCTCGTCTTTCATAATGCGTCTCCTTTGCAATAATATTATTTAATTATATACCAAAGTAGTATACGATTCCATAAAAAAAGACCTCACTCCAAATCAGAGTGAGATCTTTTTAACAAACGAAAACATATATATTGATGTTTTACCTATACTAACAAGGTTTCTACTGTGAGAGACAATACATATAATCGCATGAGAGTAAACTCGTCTAACTATATCTTATTGGTAGAAATGTTTAGGATAACCTTTGAATCGTGTAAAGTGACGATATTTACGAGTCGCACGATTAGGTTCGTTAACAGTTTTATAACCAAAACCATTAAACATTACATTTAAAATAACAGCGACTATACTACCAGCTGTGATACCAGACTTCAAAAGAATTTGAGCCCATGCTGGAAAGTGTGTATAGAATTGAGGTGCTGCAAGAGGAATCATGGATACCCCAATACTAATGGCAACTAGCATCAGGTTATAGTTACCATCGAAACTAACTTTACCAAGAGAACGAATCCCACTGGCGATAATCATGCCGAACATAGCTATCCCGGCACCGCCTAATACAGCATTTGGAATACAAGCTACAATAGCGGCTAATTTAGGGAAAAGGCCTAATAAAATTAAAATTACACCAGATGCTGCTACAACGAAACGACTCTTAACACGTGTTACAGCAATAAGACCTACGTTTTGAGCAAATGCTGTATACGGAAAACTATTAAGGATACCACCAATAATAGTGGATAAGCCATCCGCACGAAGTACCGCAGCCAACTCTTTTTGACCAATAGGTTTATCTACGATTTCTCCAACTGCAATACTATCACCAGTTGTTTCTACCATAACTACGAGCATTACAATAATCATAGATACAATAGAAGCAAAGTCAAAGGTTGGAAGACCAAAATAGAATGGTGTTACAACAGAAATCCATTGAGAACGTCCTACCTCTGAAAAATCTGTAATACCAACAATCATAGCTAAGGCTGTACCGAGAATAAGCCCAACTAAGATTGCCAAATTACCAAGGAAACCTTTACCAAATCGATAAGTTAATACAACGAGAACAAATGTAGCTACACCAAGAGCTATGTATAGTGGATCGCCAAAGTTTTTATTGCCTACGCCACCCCCCATCCAGTTAACAGCTACTGGCATCAAGTTGATACCAATAATAGTAATGATAGTACCTGTTACTACAGGTGGGAATAGCCGAATCAAACGACTGAAAAATGGTGCCACAAGGAATGTAAAGAGACCAGCTACGATAATCGCACCGTAAATGGTAGTAATATCATGCTGCTGACCAATCAGAATCATTGGACCTACAGAAGCAAATGTTACACCTTGAATAAGAGGAATGCGACCACCGACAGGTCCGAACCCTAATGTTTGAATCAATGTAGCTACACCACATGTAAATAAGTCAGCTGTAATCAAACGAATTAAATCTTCAATTGGCAAATGCATAGCTTGTGCAATAATAATTGGTACAGCTACTGCCCCAGCATACATAGCCAGAACGTGCTGTAAACCATAAGCGAATAACTGCGGGATTGGCAGCATACCATCTACATGGTCGACACCAGATGCACCTTTACTCATAAGAATCACCTCATATCTTACGTTTTAGTTACTAGTTAAACAATATAGTCATACTATCGTACATGATAGAGTTTAGAAATCTCATCGACTTCACGTGGGAACCTTGATGGCTAGGGGCAAAAGCCCCTACCATTAAGCAAATATTCTATTTTTTATAACCTGTATGTTTAATCGGCAAGGACCTACGTGGTTCTCCGTCGATACGACGATACGCATTTGCAATAGCCGGTGCAATCGGAATGCTAGAGATTTCGCCAATACCTTTAGCACCGTATGCATATTGTTCTGGTGTCCCTTTTTCGATAAGACTTACAAGAATTGGAGGACATTGGGTAGCTCTAAGAAGTCCTAGCGTACCGTATTTAGATGTTACATACCCTTCTTTATAAGGGAAGTCTTCTGTAACTGCATAACCCATTCCCATAATGGCACCACCTTCGGCCTGACCTGTACAGGATTGAGGGTTCACTACACGACCTACATCGTATGCTACATGTAAATTAGCAACCTTATTGTCTTCACCAATTGTTGCTACACATGCACCATAACCATAGGCAACGTGATTTTTTGGATGCGATTTATCAGAATTAAATGGATCTGTTTCACCGAGAAACTCTTCATAAATCTCTACGCCATTCAGTTCTTCTAATGTTTTAGTATCTAACATTTCTTTTAAGCGAAGACTTGCTTTACGCGTTGCTTCACCGGTAAAGAGCGTTTGGCGAGATGCAGTAGTTGTACCAGAATCTGGTGTACGTACTGTATCAGGTCGTTCTACAAATACTTTATCCGCCGTTAAGCCTGTCGTTTCACAAAGTACTTGTGTTGCCATAGTAGCCATGCCTTGACCAATACAAGCAGCCCCCGTACGAATACGAACTTTACCATCACGTACTTCTAAAATAACGCGACCCGTATCAGGTAGTCCTACACCAATACCACTATTTTTCAAACATACCGCAAGACCAGTACGATCAGAGGCATAATATGCATCTTTTACAGCTTCCAAACATTCTACTAAAGCGGTTTCTTTGGAACAAATTTGGCCGTTTGGTAATGAGTCACCAGGGCGTACAACATTTTTGTAGCGGAATTCCCAAGGATCCATGCCTACCAACGCAGCTAATTCATCAATATTTTGCTCTTGACCAAAGATAGTTTGTGTTACGCCGAACCCACGGAATGCACCACCAGGAACAGTATTTGTATAAACACATACACCATCAAAGGCAAAATTATCAAAGTGATAAGGGCCACAAGAATGAGTACCAGCACGTTGAAGTACAGGACCACCTAAAGATGCATACGCGCCACAATTAGAAACGATATTTACCTTACTTGCTACCAAATTACCTTCCGCATCACAAGCTGTTGTAATATCCATTTCCATCGCATGACGTTTAGTATGAATATTGAGACTTTCTTGACGGGAGAAAAGTACCTTAGTTGGTTTTCCTGTAAGCCAAGCTACGAGTGATGCATGATGTTGTACGGTCATATCTTCTTTACCACCAAAGCCACCACCTACGAGCATACTGTGAACCTTTACAGCCTCATTCGGAATACCAAGCATACGAGCAACTTCACGACGATCATCATAAACATTTTGGCTACCTGAATGCAGATGAATTTCATCACCTTCACGATATGCAACGGCACATTCTGGTTCCATAAATGCATGGTCGGTTTGAGGTGTGGAATAATGATTTGTTACTACAAAAGCAGCCTCTGCAATAGCCTTATCTACATCGCCACGAGATAATGTTTGACGAGATAATACATTTCCCTCTGGATGTAACTGAGGAGCATCTGGTTTTAGTGCTTCCAATGGATCTAGTACGGGTTCTAATTCAGTATAATCAACTTCAACTAGAGCCAATACTTCGTCTAAATATTTCTTTTCTGTAGTTGCAACAAGTGCAATTGCATCGCCTACATAACGTGTAATATCACCTTCGGCGATAAGTACATCCCAATCCGGTACTAAATGACCAGTCTTATTGAATGGTACATCCTTAGCAGTCAATGCCGTTACACATGCTGGATGTTCAAGAGCTTTAGACACATCAACACGATCAACTCTAGCTCGTGGGTATTTAGAACGCAATGCTTTGGCATAAATCATGCCATCCATATAGATATCATCAGAGTATTGTCCAGTACCTAATGCTTTTTCTTCAGCATCTACACGGTGTAAACGAGCGCCAACATTACCATTTGTATCCTTTTCTGGAACTGGTAAGTTCTCACGGAACATTTTTGCAGCTAGCATAATGCCCTCTTCAATTTTTACATAGCCTGTACAACGGCAAATATTACCTAATATCGCCTTTTTAACATCGTCAGGTGTAGGGTCATTATTTTCGTCAATCAATACTTTTGCACTAATAATCATACCTGGTATACAGAAACCACACTGCACCGCTCCGCATTCACCAAAAGCATAGGTGTATACTGCTTTTTCTCGTTCAGATAAACCTTCAATCGTGACAATTGATTTACCATCTAATTGAGATAGTTTGCTTACACAAGCCTTTGCTTTTTTCCCGTCTATAATTACTGTACACGTACCACATGCACCAGCACTACAACCTTCTTTAGTGCCCGTCAACTTTAAATCAGCTCGCAAGAAATCAATTAAACGTTGATCCTCTTGAACCTCATATTGGGTGCCATTCACTTGAAAGCGGTACATATATAGCCCTCCTCTCATTAAGGAATACATTCACCAAGATATGATTCTGTTAAGGATCCATCTTGTACCACATGGTGACCTCTAAGGATAACATCTCGAACCTTGCCAGTTACAGATATTCCTTCGTAAGGTATATAGTCAGCCTTTGTATGGGCGGACTCTTTTGAAAGCACATGTTCTATATGCTTATCTACAATTGTTATATCCCCATCACTACCTACAGCTAATGTACCCTTCTTGGGGTACATGCCATATAGCTTTGCTGGGTTTTCACTAACTAATTTCATAAAATCTACAGCGCTCATATTGCATTGGTTAACCAACACATCATAAGTAATGATACCCCGTTCTTCGGCTCCAGGAATACCTCCAGGAATTTGGGTAAAGTCATACCGACTCTTTAATTTTTGATCATTAAAGGTAAAGCTACAATGGTCGGAACCAATGGTTTGGAATACACCATTTACTAGTGCATCCTTCAATGCCATTTGATCTTGTATCGTTCTAAGTGGAGGACTCATCACATATTTAACCCCTTCAAAATCAGGTAATTTATATCGTGATTCATCAAGCACCAAATACTGTGGACATGTTTCACAAGTCACTTGATGTCCTAATGCCCGCTCACGTAGAACTTCATCTACGCCTTCTTTAGAACTTACATGCACAATATGCACGGGATACTCTAATGCAGCACCAATTGTACTAAATCGCTTAATCGCTTCCGATTCAATCATGGCCGGTCTTGTGAGTGGATGATTGTCTACATCTAATTCACCACGTTTACGTTTATCTGCTACAAAGGCATCGATAAGATCACCGTTTTCACAGTGAGCCCCTACAAGCGCACCCGTTGGTTTTATAGCTTCAATAGCATCATAAATTTCTCGATCTGTTAAACGGAAGCCATACGCTAAGTACACTTTAAAGGACGATACACCAGCTTCTACAACCTTTGGTATTTCATGAGATACCTCTTCATTCATTTCTACAAGCTCCATATGGAATTTGTAGTCACAGGAGCAATGCCCCAAGGCACGCTCCTTATGAACTTCTAACCCTTTACAAAGGGATCCATCCTCAGGAGAAGCAAAGTTGATGATTGAAGTAGTGCCGCCAAGAATAGCAGCCTTTGTACCACTATCAAAATCATCTGCAGTAGACGCCAAGGCATTTGTCATTTGAAAGTGTGTATGAGGATCAATAAATCCAGGGAACACATAGCAACCTTTTGCATTAAGAACTTTAGCCCCTTCTGGAACAGAAAGGTGTTCATCAATGGCGACAATTTTGTGGCCATCAATTAATATATCTCCGGTAAGGATTCTGTCAGTTAAGACCAATTCCCCTTGTTGTATGATAATCATGATACATAGTACACATGCTCTTTACAGAAGGCATGTACAACTCCTTTCAATTCTTCAGGTAATGCATCAATGTCACATACGGCTTCTTCACCTTTAAAGCGATAACCACAGCTAGTGCCTTTGATGTAGAAACCATCATTTGTACTATCTGCTAAAGCTTCAGCATTGTGGAAGAATGTAATGCGATCCTTGTATGGTTGACAAGGTTCTACGCAATGACATGCACAGTTACCACACTCATTACAGCTTTGATCAACATGGACGATCAATTTAGCATCATTTACAGTAACGACTTCATTACATCTATTAGGACATACGCGAACACAAGCACCACACACTACGCGGCAGTGGTAGTCAGAACTACGTGTACCTGGGAAGGATGGCATTGCTTCACGTTTTTTCTTCATTGCATCGCTCTTCTTGAAGATTTTGTTCTCAGCGATGTCTTTAGCGAGTTTAGCTATAAGTTCTTTATGAACTTTTAAAGCAGCATTGTAATCAGTAGATTCTACTTCGTCTGCTAAGCCTTTGAAAGTATTGTAACCTTCGCCTTGTAAAAGAATTGTACATACTGTTACAGGCCAAATACCACAATCAAAGATAGCTTTGATATTTTGTTTTACAGCACCACCGCTATAAGACATAGGTAAACGTTCACCGAATTGAGCACTTAAGAGCTCAGCTACACCAATTGTTACAGGTAACAAGGATTTACCAGACATATACATTTGCTCGCCTGGCAATTCATTGTTGTGAATTTGTACAGGGAATGTATTTGTCAATTTAACACCGAAAATCTTATTGTGTTTTTCACCAAGAGCGATAAGACGCTCTAACATTGGAACAGCCTTATCGAATTGAAGGTCAACTTCAAATTGATGATCTTCAAAGTCAATGTACTCAAAACCAGCGTTATCCAATAATTCTCTAATGCGTTTTGGACCTAACAATGTAGGGTTGCATTTTAAGTATAGGTGAAGACCTTTTTCACTGATAAGGTACGAACAAATGGATTCGATTTCTTCTGCTGGGCAACCGTGCATTGTGGACAATGTAATTGCTTGGCAAAGTTCATCACTAATAGAGTTGATATAATCAGCATCAATATGCTCAAATTCATCTACATGGTCAAGACACCATTGTTTACATGTATCCCACATAGGAGATTGAGATGCATTTCGCATTGTATTGATGAATTTATCAACCATAGGGCTCTTAATACCAGCCAAGTTATAGCCAACACTCATGATGAATAAGAAGCCATCTGGATCACCTAATCCTAATTCTTTAGAGATTAATTTCAATGCGAACCAAGCTTTAATGTATTCATCAGCAGCTTCATCACAGCTATATTCAGAAGACCATTCTACGTTATATGCTTCGTCTACAGAGTAGATACAAGGTCTAGGAATACCTAGTTCTTCACCATACATAATTTGTACGGTTTTTAATTCAATGCAACGAGCACCAGCTACATAGGATGCCACAATGTTTTGTGCCAACTGTGTATTAGGGCCAGCTGCTGGGCCTACAGGATTTTCAATAGATTTACCAAAGATAGATAAGCGTTGATCATGATTCGTACGATGAATTTTATTTACATTGTAAATACGATTGTACATCTTGTACTCAGTCATAATGTGGTTCATCAAATTTCCGAAACTTACCGGATACATAATGTCACTCATAATGTCACACTCCTTTAAAGCGTTTGCGTTATGGGTTTAATCGTTTCCATAAACCTTTAGATGTTGCTAAAACTTCGTTCATTACTTCAGCTTTATCAATGCCTTGTAATTTACGATCAATCATGCGTGGTACACCATCACTAATAGTTGTTACCACATACATACCATTAGCACCGAATAGTAAATGACCATTGATGTTGTTTTCATCAAGTGGTGTTGGTGCTGCGTAATCAAGAACAATTACGTCAGCTGCAGCACCTTTTTTAAGGATGCCTACCGTAGTATCGAAGAATTCATTAGCCATTTTGCGGTTGTTTTCAAATAGCATATGAGGTACTTCGCCCCAGCCTACATATGGTTTATGTTGCTCATGTTTCACGAGACAATTCGCTACTTTATAAGATTCGAGCATATCATTTGTATAACCATCTGTGCCAAGCCCAACAGTGATCCCTGCATCTAATAGTTTTAAGATATCTGTCGTGCCTACTGCATTACCCATGTTACTTTCTGGGTTATGTACAACCTTAGCTTGAGATTTTTTCAATAATGCCACATCTTCGTCAGTTACGTGTACACAGTGACCAGCGATGCTCTTAGGGCCTAAAATACCTGCCTCTACGAGGCGTCTAACAGGTGTCATGCCATACTTTTCTTTACTATCGGCCACATCTTCAGGACCTTCTGCAACATGAACATGATAACCCAACTGATCCTCATTATGAGCTTTCACATAATCTAATGTTTCCGTGCTCAATGTGAAAGATGCATGCAAGCCCATCATCGCCGCCAGTCTGGATGGATCTTGTTTTGCTTCTTTACCAAAACGTACATTTTCTGCAACAGCGGCTTTCATTTGGTCTACGCCATTGCGGTCGGATACTTCATAGCATAAACATGAGCGAACGCCGAATTGTTTAGCTACATCTGCAATGATGGATAAGCTGTTAGGAACTTCACCATAACTTGCATGGTGGTCAAAAATAGTAGTTACACCATTTTCGATACAGCCTAAATACGTAAGTAATGCACTTGCTTTTACATCTGGAGCCGTCAATTTATTATCTAAGTAGAACCAAAGTCCTTCCAAGATTTCACCGAAGTTAGTCGGTGCTGGACCTGGCAACGATAAGCCTCGTGCAAGAGCGGAGAAAATATGATGATGTTCATTGATAAAACCAGGCATAATCAAGCCGCCATGAGCGTCAATGATTTCTGCGTTTGCATAAGTTTTACATAACTCATCATATGTACCAATATCAACAATTTGAGTCCCGTCGATAGCAACAGCACCATCATAAATGATAGGTCTATCAGCATCGCGAGTAATAACAGTACCTTTTCCTAATATAATCATGTGGGCACCTCCTCAACGATTCGTTGAAATGCATACTTATAAACTTATATGTTATTATAATACGATACGTGTGCCTGTTTTTCCTGCTATACCATCTTTAGATTTCTCTAATAATGTGATAATTGAAACACGGCCTTTTTTGGATTCTGCAAATGCTATAGCGGCTTCTACCTTTGGTTTCATCGAGCCTTCTGCAAACTCACCAGCTGATACATATTCTTTAGCTTGTGTAACGGTTATTTCATCAAGCCATTTTTCATTTTCTTTACCAAAGTTAATGGCAACCTTTTCAACAGCTGTTAAAATAACGAGAACATCAGCGTCAATTTCTTGGGCCAATAAACTACTAGTCCAGTCTTTATCGATAACAGCAGCTGCACCATGAAGTTCATTACCTTCTTTAGTTACTGGGATACCTCCCCCACCACAAGCAACAATTAATTGTTTACCTACTAAACCCTTAATTGCTTCTAGTTCAATAATTTCTTTTGGTGCTGGAGATGCCACCACACGACGATAACCACGTCCCGCATCTTCTTTTACCACATAATCGTAATTCTTTTCTGCGTATTCAGCTTCTTCCTGAGTCATAAAGTGTCCAATTGGTTTTGTAGGATTTTGAAAAGCTGAGTCATTTTGATCAACAAGTACTTGTGTAACCATAGTCATTGTTGGCAAATCTTTAATACCACGATTTAAGAGCTCTTCGTGAAGAGCATTTTGTAAGTCATAACCAATATAAGCTTGGCTCATTGCTACACATACAGATAATGGAGTGTTTGGTTGACCTTCTACTTCACGAGTCAATGCAGCCATCGCATTGTTGATCATACCAATTTGAGGTCCATTACCATGTGTTACCACTACGTCACAATCAGCTTCTACTAAATCAATGATTGTTTTAGCTGTACTTTTTACTGCAATTTTCTGTTCTGGTAAGGAATTGCCTAATGCATTCCCCCCTAGTGCTACTACAACTCTCTTTTTCATGTTATGCCTCATAACAAACTATTAAGAATAAAAGGAGCCATCAATACGGATGGCCCCTAAACTTTACTTTACGGTTGAACTCGTTCGGTTCCCTTCCGTTCTAATTCTTTTAAGGTTTCTACAGGATTTTTAAATTTGCTAAGGAAAATCATAGCTGCAATAACATATGGTTTGTAGCTTGCTTCCTTATAAAGAGGTATGCGGTAGCGATCAAATACTGTTGCATCTACTTCGCCTTCTTCACAACTTACACCTGTAATATCTGCTGGTAAGCAATGTAAGTAAAGAGCTTTGCCGTCCTTTGTGAGACTCATCATCTCTTCCGTACATGCCCAATCTTTATGTTTACCATTTTCTTCAAGAAGAACTTTTTCTAATGCTTTAATACCTTCATGATCATTTTCACCATACAGTTTTGTACGTTTTTCCATTGCACCGAATGGAGCCCAGCTCTTAGGATATACGATGTCTGCATCTTTGAAAGCATCCTTCATGTCGTTAGTTCTACGGAATGAACCGCCGCTAGCTTCAGCTTGTTTCTTAGCGATTTCTTCAACTTCCGGCATTACTTCATACCCTTCTGGATGTGCTAATACAACTTCCATACCGAGACGAGTGAATAAGCCAATAGCACCTTGAGGTACGGATAAAGGTTTACCATAAGATGGGGAGTATGCCCAAGTCATAGCAATCTTTTTGCCTTTAAGGTTTTCTACACCGCCGAATTCTTTGATGATATGAGCTGTATCAGCCATGATTTGTGTAGGATGGTCAATATCACATTGTAGGTTTACAAGTGTTGGGCGTTGCTCTAGTACACCATCTTCGTGACCTTCTTTAACTGCATCGGAAACTTGATGCATATAAGCATTCCCTTTACCGATATACATATCATCACGAATACCGATAACATCTGCCATAAAGGAAATCATATTAGCTGTTTCACGAACTGTTTCACCGTGAGCGATTTGAGATTTGCCTTCATCTAAATCTTGAACTTCAAGGCCTAGCAAATTACAAGCGGAAGCAAAGGAGAAACGAGTTCTTGTAGAGTTATCGCGGAATAAGGAAATGCCAAGACCGCTGTCAAATACTTTAGTGGAGATATTGCGTTCTCTAAGAGCACGCAATGCATCAGCTACTGCCCAAACACCTTTTAATTCGTCATCAGATTTTTCCCAAGTTAGGAAGAAATCTTCGCCGTACATTTTACTAACATCTAAGCCTTGTAGTGTTTCAATACTTTTATTGAAGTCTGTCATCTGTAAGTCCTCTCTTTCAATTCCCTAAAGGGCTACTTAGGATCTAACTTTATACGATGCGTCATCAAATGGTGAAGCACCATATGAAATTCTTAATTTCAACTATTTTCCAATTATTTCCGTTTATATTAGATCTAATTCAACGTATGTGATATTAGTCTTTGCAATATACGGATGGTAATAATGCATATACAGCAGCACATGTTACAAGATCTTGTTTCCATGTAATTTCGTTAGGAGCATGTGCTTGTGCTTCTGCGCCAGGACCGAAGCCAATACAAGGGATGCCATTACGACCCATGATAGATACACCATTTGTGGAGAATGTCCATTTATCAGTTAATGGGCGAGCTTTACGCATTTCAACTGTATCTTCTGCACCAATACGTTCGTTGCCATATAAGCTAGTGTATGCTTCTTCCAAAGCTTCTGTTACTTTATGATCTTTAGGAATTACCCAAGTTGGGAAGTAGCATTCGATTGGATAGGTTAAACCAGTCCAAGATGGACGAGCATATTCGTACATGGATACTTTCGCACCATATTCTTTAACATGTGGTAATTCTTCGATTTCTGCCAAGCAACTTTGCCAAGTTTCACCAGCAGTCATACGACGGTCCAAGGAAATAGCGCAGGAGTCAGCTACTGCACAACGGCTTGGAGAAGTATAGAAAATTTGGGAAGTAGTTACTGTACCGCGACCTAAGAAGCGAGCTTCTTCGTAATGGTCAGGGTTGAATTTAGGGTCAAGCATTTTAACAAGGCCGTTAATTGCTGTGCTTTCATCGGCAGAATTAGCATTCAAATCACGAATGTCTTGAAGAATATCTGCCATTTTATAGATAGCGTTGTCACCGCGTTCCGGCGCAGAACCATGGCAAGATACACCT
>CAKQBP010000006.1 GCA_934216375.1 uncultured Veillonella sp. | reverse complement strand
ACGAATAGTGGGCTTAATAACACTTTACATATCATTTGTACATCTATAAAATTACATAATACTAATTTCGCCTATAATAAAAAACCAATAGATATTACAATTTAGATTTCAATTTATCCTTAGTATGAGCGGTCTTACTTTTAAGAGTGCTTACAATTTGTGGGCGATGTTTTCTTTCATAAGGATATACAACAACTTTTTCATCTTTATACTCTGCAATATATATGTCCTTAACAGAGTATCCTTGAGCTTGGATTTCTTGTTCAAGCCAATCTCTATCTTTTTCAATTACATCGAGGGTAAACTGATTAATTTGACCATCATCGATAAGGTCAAATCGAATATTATCTTCACCGAATTGAACCACGTTGAGCTGACCGTTTTGCTCCAATACGGCACGCTTAACATCCGTAACATATTGAACACCGGCAGCACGAAGTTTTAATTTAAGTTCAGCCGCTTGTATACCATAACGCATACATTCTTCTGTTAGAATATGACCTTTTTCGATTACTATAACTGGATGACCATCAAGAATTGCTTTAAAAATACGAAGATTCCCTTTTAAAAACTTAAGAGTCATTACGAGGATAGTCCATAAAATAAGAACTAACATAAACTGTAAAATGCCAATTTGATCATTGTAAATAATGGCACCGATAATACCACCAAGTACGTAGTTTTGCAATTGGTCTAAAGCAGAGGTTGGGGCTAAATTGCCCTTACCCATTAAATTGATTTGTAGAATAATCGCCAAGAGACCGATGGCGAGTTTTGCAAAGACCATCCCATAGACGGCCATAGCTTCTGTCATATGTGGTCCTCCTTATGGTAATGTGTCCGCTTTATCGTGAATTCGATCTGTAGGGCTTACCTTATAAACACGCGTAATAGTATAGGTTGAAAATTCTGGATTAAATTGAACCTCATAGTAAGCATCACTTACTTTTAAAATCATACCATTACGAATCTTTAAGGAGTTAACCGCCAATTGGTCGCTCGGTACGGAACGATCTGAACTAAAAGAATGTAAAAATTGAGCCATACGAGAGGAGTCCTCAGAATAGGTTTTCATCCGATTATACTCTTGGTATTCAAGCCCTAAGAAGAACACTACGATTAAAGACAATATAATCATCAGGTCACGATAGCGACTAGTAAAACCATTTCGCAATACTTGTACTCCCAAAATGAGCAATGCTAACAGAACAGCTACAATTATAATAAAGCCCCATGTCTGACCAGCCGTAGCCTGACTTTCAACATAGGCTAATGTGTAAAAATCCATGCCACACTCCTTTCAAATATTACTTTTTATTATACCATATTTGATTCCAATATTTTCGATGTAATCGTCAAGATGGCCCAAAATAATGTAAGAAAAGATAAAAAATAGCGACCCCTTACGGGGTCGCTTTTAATAAGCATATAATCTCACAAAAGATTACCTAAGTAATACTCTTATTTTAACCAGCTCATCAAGTTGCGAAGTTCTGCACCAACTGGTTCGATTGGATGGTTAGCAGCGGCTTCACGGTGTTCTTTAAGGAATTTTTGACCATTTTTAGAATCTGCTAAGAATTCATCAGCAAATTTACCAGATTGAATATCCGCCAAGATTTGTTCCATAGCTTTTTTAGTATCTGCAGTGATTACGCGAGGACCTGCATGGTAATCGCCGTATTCAGCAGTGTTGGAGATGGAGTGGCGCATTTTTTGGAAGCCACCTTCGTAGATAAGATCTACGATTAATTTCATTTCATGCAAGCATTCGAAGTAAGCGTTAACAGGTTCATAACCAGCTTCAGTTAATACTTCAAAGCCAGTTTTGATCAACTCAGTAACACCACCACACAATACAGCTTGTTCACCAAAGAGGTCAGTTTCAGTTTCGGATTTGAAGTTAGTTTCCAAAATACCAGAACGGCCACCACCGATACCAGATGCCCATGCTAATGCCACTTCTTCAGTATCGCCAGATGGGTCTTTTTCTACAGCGTACAAGCAAGGAACGCCAGAACCTTCTTGGTATGTACGACGAACTAAATGACCAGGACCTTTAGGAGCTACCATGAATACATTGATGTCTTCACGAGGTACGATTTTACCAAAGTGAATGTTAAAGCCATGAGCAAATGCCAAGTACGCACCTTGTTTCAAGTTTGGAGCAATATCTTGTGCATATACGTCTGCTTGCAATTCGTCTGGAATCAATACCATAACGATATCAGCGCCTTTAACGGCTTCTGCAGTTTCTTTCACTGTAAGACCTGCTTCTTCAGCCGCTTTCCAGCTAGAAGAACCACCGCGAAGACCAATTGTTACGTCCATACCATTTTCTTTCAAGTTCAATGCATGAGCATGACCTTGGGAACCGTAACCTAACACTGTAATTTTTTTGCCTTCCAATTTGCTTAAATTACAATCTGCATCATAATAAACTGTAGTACCTAAAATTTTACCTGCCATATTAGACAACCTCCAAACATATTCAATAGAATATAGATTATATATACTGTACACAATCTAACAAATTTTTGCAAGATGTGGCGTACATTAATTTAGTATCAGTAAGCCAAGTTTTAAGCCTCTGATAAAAAAATTTGATAACTACCGAACCATCACCCATGGACGATCATCTTTCCATACAACTTGTACGGAAAGTCCAAAGACATCAGATAAAATATCATCAGTTAGTACCTTGTATTTAGGACCTGCATGAATCATCTTACCCTCTCGCAAGATAGCTACATGAGTAATAAACGATAGTATCTCTTCAATTTGATGTGACACATAGATAATCGGTGTCTGCTGCTCAGCTACCAAAGTGGATACGATGCGTAAAAACTGCTCCCTCGCTGGTAAGTCCAAACCAGAGCAAGGCTCATCCAAAATCAATAATTCTGGATTTGCCATAATAGACCTCGCTAACAATACACGGCGCTGTTCGCCAGCAGATAAGGTGCGAAAACGATGACCTTCCAAATAGTCTAGTCCAAATTCAGATAATAATTGCATACCTCGTTGGCGCACCTCAGGTGCTACCTCTTGGTATATACCAATACTACTAAATGCACCAGAAATAACGATATCTTCAACGACTTGTTTATCCAAGGTTGACTGAAATTGTCCAAGCGCAGAGCTAACAAATCCTAGTCTAGCCTTGATTTTGGGCCACGCATATTTACCAAATTCCTTGCCAAACACACGTAAAGTACCCGTTGTGGGAATTTGATAAGCAGGTATCATGCTGAGTAGCGTTGATTTACCAGCCCCATTAAGCCCTAATAAGGCCCAATGTTCACCGTCCTCTATATGCCAATTTACATTATCTAAAATAGGTCTACCATCACGGCGAAAGCAGACATTTTCATAATGGAGTAATTCACGCCCCACGTTATCAGCTCCTACATTTTTTCTCCGCGACTCATAGCGGTGATACCTGTTTTGGCAATTTCAAGAATACCATAAGTTTCCATAATTTGAATGAAGCCACGTAATTTTTCTACACTGCCAATGACTTCAATAATCATAGATGTAGGAGAAATATCTAACACATTACCACGATATACATCAGCAATCTGTACAATTTGTGATCTTGTGGAAGCAGATGCTTTTACCTTGATAAGCATTAACTCACGGCATACCACATCATGATCTTCAAACACTTTAACCTTAACAACATCGATAAGCTTGTAGATTTGTTTTTGCACTTGATCGAGAATTCGGTCATCGGCCTCTACAGTAATAGTAATACGTGCATAACCTGGCTGATTTGTAATACCAGATGTCATTTTTGTAACGTTAAAGCCACGACGGTTAAAGAGTGCCAAAATACGTGTACCAATACCTGGTGCATTTTTTGCAATGATTAAGACTTGATGTTCTTTCGCCATTATAGCACCCCTTTCTTCCCCATCATACCGCTTATCGTGCCGCCTGCTGGAATCATTGGTAATACATTATCCTCTCGTTCAACGCGACAATCCAAGACAATGCTTTCATCCGATGTAATGTATGATTTAAATTCTTTATTGAAAGTTTCAACATTATCTAGACGAGCTGCTTTCAAGTCAAATGCATCTGCGAGTTTCAAGAAGTTCGGACTCACTTCCAAATCTACATAGGAGTAGCGTCTATCATTGAATATTTCTTGCCATTGACGAACCATACCAAGATAGCCATTATTAATAATAACAATCTTAATTGGCAAATTATATTGGCGCACCATCATGAGCTCTTCACAAGTCATCTGGAATCCACCATCACCGACAACGAGGATAACCTGTTTCTTAGGCGCCCCTACTTGAGCACCGATAGCCGCCGGCAAGCCATACCCCATGGTACCCGCACCGCCAGAGGTAACGATAGTATGAGGTTTTTTATGAGTTAAGAATTGAGCCGCCCACATTTGATGTTGACCTACATCACTTACGATTATGGCATCATCCTTGGCAATTTTATTAAGCTCAGATAACACATATTGTGCATGTAATACACCATTTTTAGACTCAGGGATTACCATAGGATATTCCGCTTGCCATTCTCGGATTTGCTCAAGCCACGCTTCATGAGTTGTAGGCTCTACAAGAGCATTAAGCTCCGTTAATACCTGTTTTAAATCCCCTACGATAGGCACGTTGATTGTAACATTCTTATCAATTTCAGCTGGGTCGATATCAATATGGATGATTTTAGCTTTTTTACAGAAGAAATCTGGATGGCCTGTGATGCGGTCATGGAAACGAATCCCTGCAGCAATCACGAGATCTGCCTCATCTGTACTATTATTAGCGGCTACAGAACCGTGCATACCAACCATGCCAAGAGCTAATTCGTGATCTCCTGGGAAGCCACCAAGACCAACTAATGTATTCGTCACCGGGATTTGAGCCTTTTCAGCTAATTCTTTAAGCTCATCCATAGCGCCAGACTTCAATACACCTGCCCCAGCAATGATAAGTGGGCGCTTTGCGTTTTTGATGAGAGTAGCTGCTTTTTTGATTTGACCTTGATGACCTTTATAGGTTGGATCATAGCCTTCAAGATGAATAGGTACTTCGTACAATTTGTTGTATTCCGCCATGGATATTTTTTCTGTTTGAATATCCTTTGGAATATCGATGAGTACAGGGCCTGGGCGACCCGTGCCAGCAATAAAGTACGCCTCTTTAATGATGCGAGGCAAATCATGAATATCTTGAACAAGATAGTTATGCTTGGTTATAGGCATCGTAATACCTTGGATATCCGCCTCTTGAAAGGAGTCCTTACCGATAAAGGGCCGTCCAACCTGACCAGTAATGGCCACCATAGGTACGGAATCCATGTACGCAGTCATAATACCTGTCACAAGATTCGTTGCGCCAGGACCAGACGTAGCAAGACATACACCTACGCGACCAGATACGCGAGCATAGCCATCTGCCGCATGTGCAGCACCTTGTTCATGGCGAACAAAGTAATGTTTAATTTCAGGGAAACTATATATTTCATCATAAATTGGAATTACCGCGCCACCTGGATAGCCGAACATATCGGTTACACCAAGGCGATGCAATGTTTCAAGGACAATGCGTGCCCCATTGATTGTTTCTGCGCTCATAGGAAACCTTTCACCCAGCTATTCAGACAATATCTCGCTGGAATTTAAACGTTTAATAATGTAGCCATTATGTTTGAAAGTATCAATAATGTGTTGGATGTGCTCTTCACCATTTGTTTCTACCGTTACTTGCAATTCCACTTCATGGAAACGATCAAGGTTTTTGAACTGATTATGGTCGAGTTTAATAACATTTGCATCTGCATCAGCTAACATTTGAGATACAGCCACTAACTGGCCTGGTTTATCAGGAAGGTTAACGGAGAAGGTAAAGATACGACCACGCAATACGAGACCTTTATTAATCATGGACGATATAGTAAGTACGTCGATATTACCTCCACTAACGATAGCTACCACCTTTTTACCGCGGCACTCTAATTTCTTGAGACCAGCAAGTGGCAAAATACCGGAATTTTCTGCTACTAATTTATGTTTTTCAACAAGCAACAGGAATGCTTCCATCAATTCGTAGTCTGAAACAGTAATAATGTCATCTACATATTGCTTGATATATTCTAATGTAGTTTCACCAATTTGGCGTACTGCCGTACCATCAGCAATCGTCGCCACTTCATCGAGTGGTACCGGATGATCAGCCTTTAATGCAGCGATTGCACTTGCGGCCCCTTCAGGCTCTACACCGATAATCTTAACGCGGGGATTTTTTAACTTTGCCGCTGCCGCAATACCAGATACGATACCACCGCCCCCAACAGGAACAAGCATTACATCTGCATCAGGAAGTTCATCGAGAACCTCGAGAGCAATTGTCCCTTGCCCTTCAATTACATCTTCATCATCGAAGGGATGGACGAACACATAACCATGTTCTTGTTGGAGTTCCATCGCTTTTTGGTAAGCTTCATCATAGATTTCACCATGTAATACGACATCTGCGCCGTACTGTTTTGTTGCATTAACCTTTATAAGAGGCGTGTGTTTCGGCATAACAATAGTCGCTTTAATGCCAAGGCGTTTCGCAGCAAGGGCCACGCCTTGTGCATGATTACCAGCAGACGCAGCGATAACACCGCGCGCCTTTTCTTCTTCTGTCAGCTTTGCAATTTTATTATAAGCTCCACGAACCTTAAAAGAACCTGTTATTTGTAAGTTTTCTGGCTTGATATATACATCATTGCCACACTCGTCGGAGAACACATCGCTGTGAAGCAATTTCGTTTTCACCGTGATTGTGCTTAATCGCTCTCGAGCCTCCATAAAATCATATAATTTGTGCATGTACACTATCTCCTCTAGTTAGTATTAAATGAAAGTCTAGTATTAGTCTTCAAATACTTCGATAGCACCTTGTGCAGCAGAGGATACGTGAAGAGCGTATTTTTTAAGATATCCAGTTACATTGGATTTGAATGGTTTCAATGCAGCTTTACGACGAGCGATTTCATCATCAGATACAGCTAGTTCCAATTTACCGTTTGGAATATCGATGTTGATAATATCACCATTTTCAACGATAGCAATGGTACCGCCTGCAGCTGCTTCTGGAGATACGTGTCCGATGGATGCACCACGAGTAGCACCAGAGAAGCGTCCATCTGTCAATAATGCTACATCTTTATCGAGACCCATACCAGCAATCATAGATGTTGGTGTCAACATTTCACGCATACCAGGGCCGCCTTTAGGTCCTTCGTAACGGATAACTACAACATCACCTTTTACGATTTTACCGCCTGTGATAGCTTCAACCGCTTCTTCTTCACTATTGAATACCTTTGCTGGACCAGAATGAACAAGCATATCTGCATCTACGGCACCGGCTTTTACAACGGAACCATCTACAGCAAGGTTACCTTTAAGAACCGCGATACCACCAGTTTCATGTACTGGATTATCCCATGGGTGAATAACATCTTCATCCACAATATGAGCTGCCGCTGCAATTTCACCTTGTGTTTTAAGAGCAACAGTTTTGCAATCTGTATGAAGGCGACCATTTTCTGCTAAACGTTTCAACACCGCAGATACACCACCTGCAGCGTACAAGTCTTCGATGAAGTATACACCAGATGGTGATAATTTAGATAATTGAGGTGTATTTTGGGCGATGCGATCGAAATCGTCTAAGGATAGTGGTACACCTGCTTCGTGAGCAATAGCCGGTAAATGAAGCGCCGTATTAGAGGAGCCACCCAAAGCCATATCAAGAGCTACCGCATTTTCAAAAGCTTCACGAGTCATAATATCTTTAGGGCGAAGGTTTGCTTTTAATACCTCTACCGCTTGCATACCAGCTAACTTAGCTAAACGCAAACGTTCAGAATATACCGCTGGGATTGTACCATTGCCAGGAAGGCCCATACCGAGAGCTTCTGTTAAGCAGTTCATTGTATTTGCCGTATACATACCAGAGCAAGAACCACATGTAGGACATGCCGTATTTTCGATATCAGCTAACTCAGCATCATCCATTTCACCAGTTTGATGTTTGCCTACGGCTTCGAATACGTCGGACAAACCAATTTTTTTACCTTTATGTACACCAGCGAGCATGGCCCCACCAGATACGAATACAGATGGGATATTAAGGCGAGCAGCTGCAATCAACATGCCTGGCACTACCTTATCGCAATTTGGAATGAATACCATCGCATCAAATGGTGTAGCCATAGCAGTAGCTTCGATAGAATCTGCAATGATATTACGTGTAACTAAGGAGTATTTCATGCCGATATGGTTCATTGCCAAACCATCGCAAATACCGATAGTATTGAACTCGATTGGCACACCACCTGCGTTGCGGATACCGTCTTTTACGGCTTGTACAATATTTTTCAGGCCTACGTGACCAGGGATGATTTCATTGAAAGAGTTGGCAATACCGATGACTGGTCTACCCATTTCTTCATCAACAAAACCCAGAGCTTTTAATAAAGATCTGTGTGGTGCACGTGCTACGCCTGTTTTCAAATTGTCACTTCTACAACTCATGTTAATCTCCTCACTTTTGAAAGCATCCACTTGGACAGCTTTCACGACGCATAAAAAAAGACGATTCCAATGAATCGTCTTAAAAGTTTACAAATGATATTCCTTTTGTTTACAGAATTCCTATATACATAAATAATCCTATGTACCCCTTGGAAAATATACACATAAGAAACAAACCATATAGTCAAATCTTATTGATTGTATATTAAACCATTCGCGGAACTTCTAAGACAAAAACGTGTTAAGTTGTTGTTCATAATTCGAATGTCATTAATAATCACGACTAGCGCAATAATCAATAAGCTAATGACTAAACCTAACATGTTTCCTCCTAAAATATTCTGTAATATTAATCACGGAATAATAATAACACGTTATATTATCCCGCGCAAGATAATTCACAATAAATTCTATAGATTCATCATAGTTTTTTTATGAAGTTCACCATACCCAAAAACTATAGCAAACCTAGTAAGGTATAAAAAATATAGATATAACAAGAAAAATCCCTCACCGTAGTGAGGGATTGAATATATTATAAAATACCAAAGAGCCACATGCCAAAAGTGCCGCCCCAGAAATGAATGAGGAAACTTACCACAGAAATGGCAAGGCCTACGCGCCACCACGTACCTTGTGGCACATAACCAGCACCGAAGAAAATCGGTGTTACACCTGAACTATAGTGAGTCAATGTACAGCCAGGGCTGTTCATCAAACCAAAGAGCAATATTGTAAACGGAATAGGAGCCCCCATCGCCACTAAAATAGCTGCAAAGGCAGAGAATAAAGCTGTAATACGCGCCGTACCACTGGCAAAGAAGTACTGAGAGTACACAAAGGTAGCGGAAATGATAAAGGACGCCCAGAACCAGTCAAAGCCAGCTAAATGTTGACTTATAAAGTCTGCAAACACAGCTACTACACCAAGTTTACCAAGAAGTCCAGCCATGCCGACAAGCGTGCCCATCCAGATAAGGATATCCCAACCGGTGCGTTCACCCAAGATATCCTCCCACCTAAGAGATCCAGTCACAACACACGCCAGAACCCCCATCATCGCAACAGCTGTAGGATGAAGCTTAGTCCAAATCGCTGTCGCCCAAAGCAAAATGCAAAGTACAAAGATAATAGCAACAGAAATTTCAGCCTTCGTAATAGGTCCAAGAGCCTCTAGTTCTTTTTGAGCCATTGCAGCAGCCTCTGGTGTTTCCTTGATTTCTGGTGGATAGATTTTATAGATAAACCAAGGCATCAAAATCATACAAATCACACCAGGAATGACACCTGCCTGGAACCATTCCCACCAAGATATATCATAGCCAAACAGTTTAGCACCTAAAGACGTAATAAGCAAATTACCGCTACATGCGGTCAAGAAGATCGTCACAGTAATAGTGTTAATAGTATGTGCCGTCGTCATCAAGTACGCCCCAATGCGGCGGGCCGTATTACCATAAGGTTCAGAACCAAAAGCTAAGGAAATATTTTGTACGATGGGGAATACGATACCACCGCCACGCGCCGTATTAGATGGTGTAGCTGGAGAAATAATCAAGTCCGTACAAGCCAACGCATAGGCAAGCTTTAATGAGCTTGTGCCAAAAGAGCGAATCAAGGTGTACGCAATACGCTTACCAAGGCCAGAATTAATAATACCTCGTGAAAAGAATACGGCCGCTACGATAAGCCACACATTCGCCTCTGCATAGCCACCTAGAGCCTGTACCATAGTGATGGAATTAGTGGCTACGGCTACAACAATACCAAAAAGCGCCATAATGCCCGTTGGCCAAGGTCGCAAGATAAAACCCACAATAGTAGCCGTAAAGATAGCTAATAAATGCCAACCTTCAGGCTTGATTGCCTCTGTATGAGGTAAAAACCAAATGACGAGGCCCACTAAAACGGTAAGGGCCGCTCGTGTAAAAGTATTCATAGAACCTCCACCAGACTCAACAACTTTCCAAGAATTCTTTGATTTTAGGATTTGCTCGTAACATTTCCATCTCTTCAGGGGATAATAATTTCACCTTATCCCGGTCTTGATTTACCAAACAAAGAAAACCAATATAATCGCCCTTATTAGCACGGAATTGATGAATTGTTTTGCCTGGAATTTCGATAAAGTCACCAGCTTCTACATCGTGGATTTCATCACCCAATAAGACTTGCCCTTTGCCGCGGAATATCATAACCATATGGGTATGATCGTGATACTCTAAGGTAGAATATCCCCCTGGCAAACATTCAAAATAGCGGAATTGACAGGGAATATCATAAGCACCATCGTATAATACTTGACGTGTTACATCTTTAAAAGGACTACCATCTTGTTTATAAACCAAGGTTTCAATACCATCCCACTTAAAATTTTTAGCATCAAACTTACGTATCATCGTATTACCTCTTTAAACAAAAAAGGGCTGCATCGAAACAAGGTTTCAATACAGCTCCATCGGTTCGATTATTTGAAGAGACGTTTCAAAGTGCCTAGTAATCCATGACTATGTTTTTGTACACCGTCTGTAACGCCTGCCACTTCAAAGCCAGTTCGTTCAATGGCTTTTGTAATAACTTCTACAGATGCTTTTGTTGGATCAAAAGAAACGGTAGCCGTCTTTTCTGGCAAATCTACTTCTGCACTTAATACTCCAGGTAAACCTAGAGATGCCCCTTCAACTGTTTCTTTACAGTTGTTGCACATCATCCCCGGAACGGTAAATACCTTTGTTACAACGCCATTATCTTCGCCACAACCACAATCTTTGCACATAGTGTTACCTCCTATTAATCGTTAGCTTCTTTATGTTTATCGTCGTTCTTAGCCCCTGCTGTTACATCGATAGTAGTCGCTTTCTTAACGGCTTCTTTCGTTTCATCAACAGCCTTTTTAGGCCCCGAAATAGCATCTTTAAACTCATTGATGCCTTTACCAATAGCTTTACCGACTTCAGGCAATTTACCAGGTCCGAAGATAACTAGAGCAATCACTAATATAACTATTAATTCAGGTGTTCCTATAGACCCCATATGTATCTCCTTTATCTTTACTACTACTTATACTCTTTAGTGTACATCATCATAGGCTGCCTTGTCCACATACCAGGTCATAGCTTCTTGTGAAAGCACCGCTCCAGGCAATACACGACCAATGCGTTTTTCCCAAGGTAAATCCTCATAGTCCTCACGTTGATATAACACTTTAGTGAGCGCTGTTCTCTTGCTTTCACCAGTCACAGTGAACCAAACTGCATCGGATTTAGCCAGGAATGAGAAGGTCATAGAAATGCGTTCCCATACCTTGCCATCCTCTACGGCCACCACGTCTTGATCTGTGACACGCAATGCATGAGAACCTGCAAATAGGCCGGCTGTATGACCATCTTCGCCAAGATCGAGCAATGCCAAATCTAGGCCACTTTTTTTACAAGCCTTGAGAACATTCTTAACCTCTTTCTCGTATTCCGCTGCCGCTTCTATTACAGTTTTAGAATCTGTATTGATTGGCAAGAAATGAGCCGCCCCTTTCGCCTTACACAACAAGTAAGGTTTCACGCGATTAAAGTAATTATCCTCATGAGATTGCGGCAAGAATCGCTCATCAGTCCACACAAAGAATATGCGTTCCCAATTCAGGCGTTCAATATATTCTGGGGAATTAAGCAATTCTAATAAACCATTAATAACAGTCCCGCCCGTAATACCAACAACACACGTTTCAGTGCGATTGATTTCCTCGTTGGTGAAAGCAATAAAATCTTCTGCCAATGCTTGAACTACATCACTAGGGCTGTCATAACATTTAATTGTATCTTGAGCCATATAATAATGACCTCCTAAAACTATTTCAATAGTTCTATTATATACACTTTTTCTGTGTAATGAAAGCAAAACCGATGTAACTCAATAGTTGGAGCCACATCGGTTCTAATTATATTTGTATTTACCTATGAATTACAGAAAATTCCATTCCGTATATTCATAAATCAATATTATTGTTGACCAAATTTAGGACGGCGACGCTCTGTGAAAGCACGTACACCTTCTTTAAAGTCCTCTGAAAGACCTAATGCACATTGGTTTTCTACTTCAAACTTCTTGTACTCTTCCCAGCCAGCTAAGAAACTATTCCACATCATTTCCTTCATAACGCGGTAAGATTGTGCAGGCCCTTTTGCCAACTTCTCAACAAGGCGTCTTGTAGCAGTCTCTAAATCTTCTAATTCACAAACCTTATACACAAAGCCAAGTTCCTTACCCTTTTCAGCAGATACGGCTTCACCGGTCATAACAATATGCATAGCACGGTTCATACCAATAGAGCGAGTTAGTAGGAATAAACCGCCTGCATCAGGAGCAAGGCCTACATTTACGAAGGCTTGAATAAAGCGTACGTTGTTAGCAGCTACAACAAAGTCCGCCGCCAAAGCCATATTGAAGGCAGCACCTGCCGCAGCCCCTTGAAGGCTCATGATAACAGGTTTAGGTAAACGTTTCATAGCCATAGAAATCTCAGCTACTAGCTCAACGATTTCAAATAAAGACTCTGTATCCCCTTCGTTTACAGCGCGCTCCATCTCTGTTAAATCGCCACCCGCAGAGAACACCTTTCCCTCTGCATTGATGAGCAATGCACGAACACTTTCATCATTATGAGCTTTATCTAAGACCTCAAGGATCTCCTTGCACATCTCGATATTAAAACCATTGGCTACGGTTGGACGATTAAAGGTCAACGTACCAATACCGTTGTCCACTACGTACTGAATTGTATTATAAATCATATGATTTCTCCTATATAAAAATCTATTTTCGAAAAAATTCGATTATTATATATCTATTATAGGAGAATTAAATATAGATGTAAATGAAAGAATGAAAATTAAACTGACTTGAGTATTAAAAATTATCTAATAATGCAAAAACACCTGCAGACATTGTCTGCAGGTGTAATAACCTGTATTCCAAATATTAACGTTTGGAGAATTGGCTTGCTTTGCGGGCTTTTTTAAGACCGTATTTTTTACGTTCTTTCATACGTGGGTCACGAGTCAAGAAGCCAGCTTTTTTCAAAGATTGACGAAGTTCGCCATCTACGTCCAATAACGCACGGGAGATACCGTGACGAATTGCACCAGCTTGACCAGAAGGACCACCACCAGCTACAGTTGCGATAACATCGTATTGTTCAACTGTGTTAGTCAAGTTCAAAGGTTGTTTTACGATCAATTCCAAAGTTTGGCGACCGAAATAATCATTAAGTTCACGTTTGTTAACAGTGATTTTACCTGTGCCCGGTACCAGACGAACTCTAGCAACGGAAGATTTTCTACGACCAGTGCCGTAATATTGTGCTACTGCCATTATATATTCCTCCCTCTAGATTATCGTACGGAAATTTCTAACACTTCTGGTTTTTGAGCTGCATGTGGATGCTCAGGACCAGCGTATACATTTAATTTACGGTATTGTTGTGCACCCAATTTATTTTTTGGAAGCATACCACGAACTGCCATCTCAACAACACGTTCAGGTTGTTTTTCAAGCATCATGGACAATTTAGTGAAACGGGAACCACCTGGGTAACCAGAGTGACGGAAGTATTCCTTTTGTTCCAATTTTTTACCAGTTACGCGAATTTTTTCAGCGTTTACAACGATCACATGGTCACCAGTGTCTACGTGTGGTGTGAAAGTTGGTTTATTTTTGCCCCGAAGAACTTTTGCAACTTCGGCAGCAAGGCGTCCTAAAGTTTTACCTTCAGCGTCAACAACATACCATTTCCGTTCGATTGTGTTCGGATTGGCCATAAATGTAGTTTTCATGCTGCATATCCTCCTAATAACGTCATAATTCTACCAAAATCAGCTTGTCCTTTGCTTCCGGGGCTAATGGAAACACGACCAAAGCTTACTCAAAATAGTATACAGATTTTATGGGTCTGTGTCAATTAAAATTTAGCCGTTATATGCTGTCATCAAATTATTTTTTTAGTATAGAATTACATTGCTGTATTACCTCATTCAATACGGTCTGATCAGTATTAAGAAGAAGTTTAACCCAATTATCACGCCAACTGCCTCCTAATTGAGCTTCTACTTTTATCTGTCCATATGATTTACATATAATATGGACATAATCATCCGAATCATCATAAGCAATACGAACGTCTCCATCTAATGTAATATATATTAATTTGAGTTGACTGATTAATTGTCTAAATTCATTTACAGTATAAACAAATGTACCTCGACCAGAAAAGTCTCCACTTTTGATATATACACTAAAAGCTATACACTCTTCCCAAGGCTCAACATCTGCAAAATATTTTTCTTCTAACTCAACACGTATAAAATCCATTAGTATCCCCTCTAAATAATAAAAATGAATAGTTCCCTTTATTATCTTTCATTAGCAGAAACCTACTTATATTACATATTACTTTATATTGTGCAGGAAATCTATATATTTGTATAGAATTATGAATATATAATATCAAAAATTGATAAAAGTTTAATTTAGATTTTGTAAAACAATACATATTATATCTGTACTTCTATAATCTAGGAGATGATAATATGAATCTAGAAAATAAAAACTCATTTCTCTTAAATAGTGCTCTATTTTTTTCAACAATGGGAAGCACAGCAACAACACTAGGCTTTATAACATATATATTTAATACCACCCACAGTCCCTTTAATACAGGGGCAGTTACGATAGCGACATTATTAGTTGGAATGTTATTAGGCCCATTTTTAGGGATACTTGTAAAAGAAAAAGGCTTAATGTGGTCTATGGTAGTTCCTGAAATAGTTTCGGGTTTTATATTATTATTTTTTGTTTTCATAGATAATCTTTATCTAGTATATATCATAGCTTTTCTTATAGGTTTTAATAATAAAATTTTAGGAATCGCTAGACTTTCTTTTATACCTAATATTACAAATGATCTAGTCAAATTTAATGCACTGCTCCGGTCTATTAATCGTTTTGCATTGATAAGTGGTTCCTTATTATTTAGCGTTATAATTAATTACTCTTTAACGATGGTATTCGTTATTGATGCAATTACTTATATTATTTCAGCCTACCTACTTTATCGATTAAATAGAAATGTAAAAATACAATCACACTCAACTATCTCAAAAAAAACTATTAGGGAAAGCATATATGACCGCATTCAACTTTTAATAAAGGGATATAAATTGTTATTCCTAAATAAAAAAATTAATTTTATAGTTTATTTGGGTATATTAGCCAGAATATTTTATATGTGTATACCGATTCTACTATTAATATTTATTAAAAATATCTTACATTTAACTGATAGTCAGTATGGATATACGCAAACAATCTCTAGATTGGCATCATTCATTATTTTTGGAATTCTTGCTAAATATTTTACTATTAACTTAGCAACAAGTTTTAAAAAAGTTTTGTTCCCTCTTTTTATACTATATGGAGGAAGTATTTTTTGCATAGGCTATATAGAAACAATAGAACAACTTTATATTCTATATAGTATATCTGAAATATTATTATTTACAGCCGTTGTTTTAGTTCATGCATATATACAATCTATTTTTTCACAGGAAGAGTTAACATTAGCTAGCGGTTCTGTAAGTACAGGTTTCTCTATTGGATCAATATTATCAATAACTATATTTACAAACTTAGCAAATGTATTACCGCTACACGACATATTTTTTATATGTGGACTGGGAATAATTATAAGCACAGTTATTATAATAGGCTATACTCGATTAAACCAAGAAAGATAGATTTTATGATAATTATTTGATTTACCCTTTTATAAATAATACACACATAATATATAAAAAATCCGCAGTGCGTTGCACTGCGGATTCTTGCGCCAAATTATTTGGAGTACAATTCGACGATAAGTGTTTCGTTAACTTCGATAGGAAGTTCTTCACGTTGAGGAAGACGAGTGAAAGTAGCTTTGAAGCCTTCCAAGTCTTTTTCAATGTAAGGAAGTTCGAAAGAACGAAGTTCTTGGAAGTTAGTTTTGAACATTTCGTTGTCACGAGATGCTTCGCGTAATTCGATTACATCGCCTGGTTTGCAGGAGAAGGAAGGAATGTCTACGCGACGACCGTTTACCAAGATGTGGCCATGGTTTACCATTTGACGAGCTTGACGAATGGAGTTACCGAAGCCGATGCGATATACAAGGTTATCAAGACGTTGTTCCAAAAGGATCAACATGTTTTCACCTGTAACACCTTGCATTTTTTTCGCTTTATCATAATAGCGTACGAACTGGCGTTCTAGCAAGTTGTAGTAAGCTTTAACTTTTTGTTTTTCTAATAATTGTGTGCCATACTCAGACATTTTCTTCTGACGTTGGTCTTTTTTGACGCGATTCAAGGCTTTTGCGTGACCGAATACGTTCACACCAAAGCGACGACAAAGTTTGAATCGAGCCTCTCTTCTCGTTGCCATGTGATTATCACCTCATAAGATTAAAATAAACCTGTACCTACACATAATGGTACCCAAGTATAATATCATTTTCATCTACTTATGTCAATTATTGATAATAGTGAAAGTTATTGAAATAAGTGCATAATCACATTTTTTGATTACACTTTTTTACGATAATACTACTCTCTATATCGATTGTGCATGTTTCATCATATTTTATAGATTTAGATGAAAAATCAATTATAGTATGCTACAATATGAATAAGTAAGGTAATAGGTATCATTGGATTCTTATAACTAAATTGGGGGAATAGCATGAAAGAGTTACCTACAATGCAAGAGCTACAAAGTTTTATTACCTATAATAAAACAGGAAGCTTTACATTAGCAGCACAATCTATGAATATTACACAATCAGCTTTCAGCGCTCAAATGAAAAAATTAGAGCGTTTAGTTGGTGTAAAATTAATCTCCCGTTCTACAAGAGGTAGCCGTTTAACACCAGAAGGTGAGTTATTTCTACCAGAAGCAGAACAAGTTCTCGACACATTGGAACGAGCTATCCAATCCATTCGTTTGGCCAGCAAGGTTGAACGACCAATTCTAAACATTGGCGTATTACGTAGTCTCGGGGATATCCGTCTAAATGGTTACGTATCCCACTTCTTCCAAAACCATCCTGAATTCTCTGTCAGTATTTACGACATGGAAGAAGAAGAATTAATGCTCGACTTGCGCGAAAATCGCATCGACATTGCATTACTCTATTTGCCAAACAATAAGGATATGTCTGCATACGAATCCACTGCACTTAGAGAAGATGAGTTTGTATACTATGCGCCAAACTTAGTAGACGGTATGGAAACGGCTGGTTTGAAAGCTATCCAGCAGCAACCATTGCTCATGTATCCTCCTAAATACTTTATGTACCGCACATTAAAAAACTATGTTGGAAACGGTCAGCAAAACCTACATATCCGCGGTAGCCGCCTGTCCAATCCATATACAATGATTGACTATTGTCAAAAGAATAAATCTGGCTGCATTGTAGCACGTCAAATTTTAAGTTCCTTAAATATCAATGATGGCTTTGTACCTTTAGAAAAACCATTCAAACTACAAGTGTGCTTCGCATTTAAGAAGAATAATTCTAAAACAGAAACTATGCATACCTTCATGGATTATGTACAAAGCGAATCACCACCACGTTTATAAAAAATAACAAAACCTCGTATACTTTTTTAGGTGTACGGGGTTTTGTTATTTTCACAACACGACTCAATTCCATCACTACTAAAATCTATATTTAAGTAAATTTTCTCTTTCATTCTAAACGATTAATAGTCTAAGGGTATAAAATAATTGCTCTCTTCTAACTCAGGTTGTACAATAGAGAATAGATTTCAATTAATACAGTAAGAATACAGTGAGGTTACTATGCTCTTATCTATTCTATTCTTTATATTGGCAGGACTTGCGGAAATCGGTGGTGGCTATCTCGTATGGCTCTATATGCG
>CAKQBP010000005.1 GCA_934216375.1 uncultured Veillonella sp. | reverse complement strand
ATTCGCAAAGGCATTCAATTCTTGATTCGCTTGATTAAATACATTTTGTTTAGATGCTTCATCGGCAGCAGCAATTTTAGCATCTAATTCCGCTTTTTTAGCATTGATTTCTTTAGTAATTTCAATACCTTTTTCAGTACTGTTTGCTACTTTCACGCTATCAACATAACCAACATTATTAGAACCACAACCACCTAAGATAGCCATAGAAGCTACTAAAGATGCACCTAATACTAAAGATTTAATACGTTTATTCATAATATAACTCCTTATTGAACTCGATAGGACGCCTTCACTGCATCAGTAATATCAAGCCCTTTAATATTACCACCATCATCGATGATAACTAAATCCAAATGTTGTTCCTCAGCAATAATTGCTACGCGCATACGAACATCTTCTAAAATGGCCTCATGAAGTGCACTCACTTCAGCTTCTTTATCTGAAAGCTTTTTTGCCCATGTATCATTCCACTCTTGCGCCACAGGCAGGTTATTATTAGCAATGATGGATTGTGCTTGTTGTTGTACCATGGAGTCTCGTTTCTCAGCTAATTCCTTCTGTAGGGATGCAGCGTATTGATTGAGCTCTTCCTGCCCTTTTTGTTGCATTGGAGCAAGCTCAGCCTGTACCTTTGCTTTAATTGAATCTACATCGAAATCCGACGGTTTTCTCTTAGCTAATAAGTCCTTTAATCTTTCTTCTTTTTTAGCTTTTTCAGCCATAGCCGCTGCTCTTTGTGCATCATCTATATATACACGTGCATCATAGGCATATAAGTCTAGTTGAAGGTTTACGATTTCCAGATCATATTCATTAGTACTAACCTTTAACTCAGCTAAATACTTTTGAGTTAATTCATTGCGCTTTGCATTTAATTGCTGATTTAGTTCATTTTCTTTTGTTGCAATACGAGTTTGCAATTCTACCGTAAGAGCATCTGACAAGGTTGAATCCAGTGCAAGCGTTTTCAACTGTTCATCTTGTGTCTCTGACTTGGCATTTAAGGCTTGTTGTTCAAGTTCATATTGACGTTGTAAAAGTTCCAATTCATTTTTGGCTTGTTTATAATCCGCATAGGATGGATTAAACTCTAGTACATCATCAATGCGTACAACACCTATTGACATGCCATCAGGACCCTGTTGGCGATTTGTTACAAAACCATAGGCCCAAACCATAGCACTTATTGCAGCAACGAGAAATATGACTAGTCCTATATATCGTTGTTTCCCGTTCATTGTCGTTCTCCCTTACATAGAACTACAGTTTATTTTTTTGCATCAGTAGCTAGTTTTTTCAATACTTGATCTGTAATGTCAACACCACCGTATAGTACAGTGTCTTTAGTCATAACAACGCTAAGACCTTTAGCATCACCAACCGCTTTTGCAGCCTCCATAGCTTTATCTTGAACGGATTTAGCAATTTCTTGATCTTTTTTAGCTAGGTTTTGACGAGCTTCTTCAGCGATTTTTTGTTTAGTAGCATCATCTTGTGCCGCATCAATTTTAGCTTGCGTTTCTTGTTGTAATTGGCTTTGATAGCTCATATATTCTTGAGCTGCAGAGATATAAATTGGATTATCTTGAGACAACATACGAGATGTATCGATAACCCCAATAGTACTAGTCCCACTATTACTACTAGGCGAAGCCATTTGCGTATAAGCTAACGCACCAATACCAACAATAAAAATTGCAGCAATGGCGATGGAAAAAATCTTTACATTCGCCTTGTTGTTCATCATTCGCATCATAATAGAGTGCCCTCATTTCTTTAAATCACTGCATCAAAGGATGCCATATAGAGATATTGGTGAAAGCCTCTTTAAAAAGAAGCCTTCACCATATACATTTACTATATTAGAATTGTGTACCGAAGCTGAAGTGGAATTTATTTTTGTGTTTACCCACACCATAGTCAAGTTTAACAGGGCCAATTGGTGTTGTAATACGAACACCAGCACCAACGCCATAGTTAAAGGATTTTTTGCTGTTATACCATGTAACATTTGGTGCATCCCATGCATCACCAATATCACCGAATAACACACCACTAACTTTCTTAACAATTGGGAAACGGAATTCCAATGTAGCATTGTACATCTTCTTACCACGGAATTGATCATCTTCATAACCACGTAAGGAATCAGCACCGCCCAATGTGAACAATTGGCTATAAGGAGCATCACCTTGGATGAAACCAGCACGTGCACGGAATGCCAATACATTCTTAGCGCCCAATTTCTTGTACATACGAGTTTCAGCTGTGAATTTGTAGAAGTCAAAGTCACCGCCCAAGCCATGACCAGCCCATTGTGTAGTATAGGAAATACGGCGACCACGAGTTGGTTCATAGATATTATCGCGAGAATCGTATACTTTTTGCCATGTTACGGAGTTAATGCGACCAAAGTTATTTTTTACATAGTTATCAGATGCGAAGTTATAGGAACCATTATCCCAGTTTGTACCTTTACCCGCATTTTTATCATAACGGAAGCCAGAGCTATCATCATCATCCCATTTATAAGAATCTTTACGGGATTCTAATGTCAAGTAATCACGAGTATATTCCCCAGTTTGACGACCGAAGGAAATATTGAAACCACGAGATTTCTTATTGTATTCTGCTACTTCATTACCATCTTCATTGTAATCTGTATATTCATCTTCGCGGTTGAAGAAGGAGAAACCAAGGGATGTACCTTTGCTATCGATCCAAGGTTTCAAGTAGGAGATTTGGTAGTTCTTATATTTTTTCTTACCACCGATTTCCCAGTGAACTTTAAATTTATCGCCAGTACCACGGAAGTTATCTTCACCAAACTCAACGATCCCCATCAATCCATCAGATTTAGAGTACCCAGCACCTAATGTAATGGTACCTGTCTTATGTTCCAATACGTCGATTTCAATAATTACATTATTTGGATCTTGTTCACCTGGCAACATACGAACGTTTACGTCATCAAAAAAGCCTAAGTTGTATACGCGTTCTACAGAACGACGTACCAAGAATTTATTGAAAGGTTTTCCTTTCTTTTGAACAAATTCACGAGTAATAACTTTATCGCGAGTTTTCTTGTTACCTGCTGGAATGATATCTTCTACGATACCTTCAACAATGTGTATATGAAGTACGCCTTGGTCATCTACACGGATACCATCAACGTGTGCTAACATATAGCCATCGCGAGCATATGCAGCATTAATCCCTTGAACTTTTTGCCCTACGGATACAGAGTTAAGAACTTGACCTGGTTGAATATCCATGAACTTAGTCAATACTTCGGAGGAATATACAGTATTACCTTCAAAGGAAACGCCAGTAGTAACTGGATTTACTGTTACGGCAAAGTCCAATTTTACGCCTTCAGGCACGGAAGTAAATACAGGATTTACTTCAGAGAAGTAACCAGTATTACCAAGATTAGTTACATCTTTAAATACGCCATCAACAGATACGGCATCGCCAACTTTTTCAGTTAAAATTGGCAACAAATTTGCTTGCTGTTCAGCTGTAACGCCAGATATAGATAAACCAGTAATCAATTTACCTACGTATGGATTAACAGATTCTGCACTAGCAGATGTAACATATTGTGCCTCTACTGTTGTAACAGCTTGAGTTTGACCATTTTCAGCAGCCTTATCAAGGTCAGTACCACCAGTAGTTTTAGATACCATTTTTACTTGTTTATCATCAGTTTTTAAAGCAGCATTATTTACTGTAACAGTTCCATCAGAACCTTTTACTACAGTGCCATCACTAGATATAGTCGTATCACCACGAGCAGCTAAGATAGCTGCATCAGTTTCATCTTGTATAGTTGTAGTAGTTGCATCAGCATTATAAACAGCTTGTGTAGTAGCTGCATCATTTGTTGTAGCAGCATTAGTCGTCGTTGTGCTATTTAAATCTGGAGTATAGCCAGCTTGTACCTCAGCAGCAAATACACTGCCTGTCCCCATGACAGCGGTCAACACGGACGCTGCAAGCATACTTTTATAAGCTTTTGGTTTAAACATAAATTCCTCCTAGAACTCATCCCCATAAAGAGTTTACATCTTATTTATAAAGACTAATAAATCTTTATCATTATAGCATAAATTGCTTGGAATGAGTACTATATTAAACAAATTTTATGAAATTAATATGACTAGAATGTGCATACCTAAGGGGTTTACACATTCTAGCCACACTCTTAAAAGTTCCGTGTCCAACGACCACCTATATAATTGTTCCCTTTTGATGTATGCCATCCCGTGAACTTAAGGTTTCGTTTAACAGAATATTCTATACCATATTTATTTTGTTTGTTATTAATACCTTGAGAATAAGTCAACATGACTCTCGGTAATACATATTTACCGATTTCAATATTATAATTACTTGCCGTATCCCTATTGGTTGGCTCATCGGGATCAATTGACCCTGTTGTAATATTGATGCGGTCTAACCCAAGTGTATTTTGTAATGCATCTTGTACATAGCCAAAAGCAAACATTTGAAGCCCTGCTGTAGCCACAGCATTCACATCTTCATTTGTCAAAGTACTACTATTTGAATCTGCACCGCGGCCGAAGGTCAACATGGAAATGATTTGCTTTCTAGACAATGTAGGATTAGAGGACAATGATAAGTCCATATGATCCACTGTCCCTTTTACGCCAAGCATAATAGTGTAATTACTTACATTTGTTTCAGCCTCTAATTGTAAGTTTGGTAAATAAGAGCCACCTACGAAATGGGCATTCCCTTTTGTAATATTAAATACATGGCTCAAATACTTAAACGTGCCATTTCTAACATCGAATTGACCACTAGCAGTTGGATTTTGTAAGGATCCACCAAAATGAACATCGCCACTGATAAACATGTTGTATAAGGTGCGATCATATAAACGTACACCTTTACCCGCATGAACAGTAACATCCACCCCCATATCTTTGGTACTTTCACTAGATTGTAAGGAAAGAGGAATTTTGAATTGAATCTTTTCAAGATTTAAAGTACCAATAAGGGTCGGCAATCCATCTCGGTCAGCAATATAAAGTTCACCATTCAACGGTCCTCTTACATATTCACTGCGAACCTCTAAATCTTCTAGCTGAACTGCCGCCTTGTAATTAGTAAGAGTATGTCCGGACCAATTTACTTTAGCAGCCAAACCAGCTGAGCCTTTGCCCATATTAATACGGGATTGGAAATCACCTTGTTGACCAGAGAAAATTAAGTCACCATCAATACCAGTAATTTGATTTTCTACACTTGCCAATTTCATCGTACCATTACGTACCGATACAGTTCCATATGCTTCAGGCTGATCAATAGTGCCTGTAATGTGAACCGTGCCTTTTAACGGACCTGTTGCCTCCTTAACACTAGTTGTAAGAAGAGGAATAACAGCCATATCTGCTTCGTTAAAATCAATAGTTACATCCATAGATTTGCTATCATTTGCTGGAATATACCCAGACGTAAAGATTGCCGCTAATGGAATCTTACCATAGACACTTAACTTATACCCACTTTTGGCACCTTGAATTCGTTGAATCTGAATAACTTGATCTTGCATTGTAGCCAATACAAAACCTTCATCAATACCAACACCATTAAAGGACCCCGACTCTACAGCACCGGATAATTCTACTTTAGGATTCTTAGTTTCCCCAGTGATATTTACAACGCCAGTCACCCAACCAGTAGCTTGAATATCCTTACCCATAAGTGGCAAGAACGGTACTATATCAACATCCTTTAATGCAACCTGTAAGTCCGCTTGACCATCAAGATCCATCGTACCGCCTATTGCAATGAGACCTTCATCAACAGGCAGTTTCAAAGTTGTAACTTTGAATTTACGATTAGCAAGACTTGCATCGATAGTTGCATCACCAACAATCTTTTCATCAATACTTACATCATTAATCTTGCCTGTTACATTAACGCTTGGATTGTCGCGTGTACCTCCGATTTCAACAGAACCATTTAATTTGCCATCAATGTGTTCATTGGACCGGTCTAGCAAGGTTAGCAAATTCTTTACGCTACCATTAGTAACATCTAATACACCAAATAGTTGTCTACTATCATCAAACTTCATACCACCTTTAGCAGTGTAGCGACCACCATCGGCTTCAGCAAAGGTGAAATCTTGCACATTTACAACCGATTTATCTGCATAAACACGACCATGAATATCGTTCAATAATTCCCCATTAACTGATAAGGCATCGGATGAAATATAACCATTGAATTGAGGGTTATCTACAGATCCAGTAATTTGTCCTCGACCAGATAGCAAACCATTAACTTTGTAATCCGTATTAATGAGCAATCTGCCCATATCAATTTTTTTGCCTTCAAAATCAATATTAATTACTTCTTTAGATACTGTACCGCCACCTGTGATAGTTGCACCATAACCTTCAATATCAAATCTATAAAGCTCTAATGTATCATTCTGATAGTTATATTTTGCAAATGCATTGGTCACGAGTTTGCCATAAGCAGAACCATCCCACAAATGAGCACGACCTTCTATAATCGGATTTGCAGCCGTCCCTGTAATATGATTATCCGTTTCAAACCAACCTGTAATAGGAACATCTGTAACAGTACGAATCACATTTTCAATACGAGCAGCCCGAGCCTTGGCATTTAGATCTAACACATCTGTATTAAGATTATACCAACCATTAACATCATAGCCCCCATCGCCATCACCAATATGTCCATTGGTGATAGTGAGAATATGGTTATCTAGCTTAATATCTCCATGGATATTATTGAATCGAGCCCCTTTATAATGTACCTCTTGACCCCATACAGTGCCCGTTACATTTGGATTATCCAATGTACCTTGTATCGCAAAAGAGGTATTCAAGGTGCCATCAACATCTTGACCAATAATAGGACTTAGTGCGGTCAATGGCAATGCATTACCGGAAATAGTGGCATCTATATTACCATTTTGGATATAGCCATATCCGCTTAGCGCCCCATCTCCTATAGTGCCTACAACGGTCATATTTGTACTATTATCAGCGTGCGTAAAGTTAGCTTTTGCAGTATCAACTACAACACCGCGAATGCCTATTTGGCGACCTTCAACAGCGCCTACAACATCTGTAACTTGATTATTTTTTCCTAAGATACGCATCTCACCATCGATATTACCTGTAACTGGCGAGGTCATATCTTTTGTGAAAGTGCCTAAAGGTAAATTTTGAATCTTTATAGTAGTATCAAAATCCCCTGTATCAACCACATATTGGCCCTTAACCTTTGCACTACCTTCGCCTACTGATAGGCGCACATCATCCGTACGAACTAAACCGTTATCATATACAATATCACCTTGTAAACGATCAATATAGTAACCATTATAAGAAATACCATCACTAGCAATCGTTGCATCTACACGAGGGGATACTGTCGTGCCACCAATATGTGCACGCCCACCTACAATACCAGAAACACCGACGTCTGTTATCGCCTCTAAATCTACTTTATCGGCCACAACATTAAGATTTAAATACTCTTCATCTTTGCCTAGTGTAACTAAGCCATTGATCTTTGTTACTTGATCATTTACCCTCCAAGAACTACGACTAATAACGATTTGATCATTATTAAGCATAATGCGACCCGTGCCATCGGTAATATTATAAATTGTATTACCCCGTTTATAAGTGCCTGTTAAACCTTTAAAGCCTACATTACCACTCATAATGTATTTGCCATCTTCACTTTTAAGATTTAAATGTAAATCTTGTAACTTACCACTCGTTACAGATAGATCCTTACGAAGTGGAACAAAACTCATAATACCAGCAGTATCAATTTCATCAGCTTGTACAAAGAGATCAAAATTAGATACATTGTTCATATCAATTTTGCCATTCAAGGTAATTGAGGAACCATCTACATCAGCAGTAAAGGCACCTTTAGACATGCCACTCATATCAAGCGCCATAGTCCCATCAAGATTTTCTACATTCCTCTTTATTCCATCTTTAGTACGTAGCGCTACGCGACCATCATTAATAGTCACAGAGCCATCAAAAGTACCCGACTTATTTGGATCGGATGGTTTTACTAATTTAGTTATACTCCACGACCCATCAGCTAGTTGCCATATATGAAAATCTGGCGCCTCGACGATTACACTAGAAATAGCCGTAGCCCCTGATGTGTTGCCACCAATAATCTTCGGTAAAGAAGATAATTTAACTCCTACAGCTACCTCTTGAGCAGTTCCAACTAAATGACCATCTCTATCTTTGATAGTCACATCTGTTAGAACAACATCACCATTCCAATTAATTCGGAGAGAATCATAGTCTATAGATCCGTTTATGACATTATTTACTTGTTCTTTAACCATAGGTGCAATGTAAGTTTGAGCCATAGGATTGATGCTGGCACCAACAATACCAGACAAACCTAAAATCGCTGCACCGATAAGGAGCCACTTTTTACGGGTCATAATGATACTCCCATACACATTATGAATAATATAAATATATATACTAATCTTACCACAGACACAGTAATAACTATAGTATTTTCAGAGTGAATTTTATAAAACCTATCAAGAACACTCATTGTCTATAATGTCCATTACAAGAAAAAAGACGACCGAAGTCGTCTTTTTAAAGATCATATTATTGATTGCCGCCTAGTTTTGACAATTGTTCAACAGCACCACTATTAGCGATAACTTCAGCACCTTGACCTACAGGTGTAGACAATGGAACGCCTGTTAATTGTTCAAGAGCCGCAATGCTAATATTGTAATTGTAAAGAGCTTCTACATAGTTATTACGAGCTGTTGTCAACTTAGTTTCTGCATCAAGTACATCAAGGTTCGTACCAACACCTGCACGGTAACGAAGCGTAGCAATACGGAAACTTTCTTGACCTTGTGCGACTGCAGTTTGTGTACTTTGGATTGTTTGTTCAGCAGCTCGTAAATTCAAGTATGCTTTTTGTACAGCTAACAATACAGCATCAACAGTGGCCAAGTTAGCTTCTTTTGCTTGTTCAAGTTGTGCATTTGCTTTTTTAATAGCATTTTGTGTTGCACCACCATCCCATAAGTTCCAAGTAGCACTAGCACCAACACTCCAGGACTTTGTGCTTGTACCAAAGTAACCATCTGGATCACCATAGCCACGACCAGCTTTTACAGCAACCGTAGGCAAATAACCCGCCTTAGCAGATTTTACAGCTTCTTCCGCAGATTTTACATCAAGAGCTGATTTAACAAGAGCGGAACGATGAAGCATAGCATATGCTTTCGCTTGCTCCAAGGTTACATTATATGGTTTATATTGTAAATCATGCTCTGCTGTAGTAATAGCTGTTTGTGCAGGGTATGCAATAACTTGATTTAAGTTCGCCTCTGCTAAATTTGCAGCATTTTGCGCTTTTACAAGAGATGTTTGAGAATCATCAAGATTTGTTTTAGCTGCCAATACATCGGAGCTCGCCACTAAACCAACATTATACTGTGCCTCTACATTAGTTACATGACCTTGATAATCTTTAACAGCTTGTTGTGCTACATCTACCATATTACGGCTCATAATCAATGTATAATAACCGTTAAGAGCATCATATTTTGCTTGTTGTAAAGCCTCTTCATAGCTAGCACCAGTACCTTCACGAGTATAACGTGCAGAATCAATGCTTGCATCGAGTTGTGGATTGAATACAGGCGCACTAATGGAGAAGTTATGACTACCAGATTTGCCACTACCTGTGTCACCGCCCGTTTTTTGAGCACTCCAACCATAACTAACACTTGGATTCTTACCAGCTGCTACTTGGCTTACTGCAGATTTAGCAGCTTCATAACCCCATTTAGTTTGCTTAGCTGTACGATTATTAGCTAATGCTAAATCAACCGTACGGGCTTCGTTTAAAGCTAATGTATGTTCATAGGTTTTACTGTCTAAAACAGATTTTTCTGCTAATTGCTTTTGTGTTAATTGAATAGCTTCTTTTTGATATTTGCTTAATTGGTCTCCGTTGTTAACGGATGTGGTTACTACATCAGCGGCGAATGCACCAGTAGTAACTAAAGAAAGCATTACACCTAAGGAAAGAACCTTTTTATTCATAATATGTACCTCCATACTCATATAGAGTAAATGTGTTAGTCATTAGAATACTTGTTTAATACCGAAATAGGTACCTCCATTCGTAGAACTGAACGGTCTGGTCATTTGAATAACGCCATAGGTATCTTTATGCAAACGTATATCACTACGAATACGATATTTACGATGATTAAGGTCATATAGCGCGGCTGATAAGGACACTGGACCACGGAGGTTATAATCCACCCCGAGACCCAATTCACTTTCAAAAATACCACCGCGCACCAACCATTTAGAACTAATAAATCGACCTGCATTCAGATCAAAAGTAGTATCATCACCCATATTAGAAAGGCCAATTTCAGCCATTCCTTTATTGTTAAAGGCACGTACTCTACCATTGACACGGAATTCATTATCCGTTGTGTTATACAACAAATCTACAGATGGTTCAATCTTGGTAGATAACTTTTTTTCAGTCATACCAACCTCTACACTATTTCCATTTACATCCGTTTGGTACGCCTTTCCGCCCATCAGTTTATTGATGCGAGCTGAAATCTGTGCCGTATTATGTAAAGTCTCCTTAATATTTTCTTGTGCTTTAGGATCTGTTACAGTTGATTCCATGGTACGAGCCATATTATCTACACGATCAGTAGTTTGTTTTAAATTAGTTAAAATAGCACGCATATCATTGCCTGCATTACCATCAGCATTAAACTGTTGTGCTGCTTGATTTAGCTGAGCCGTTACATCCGCCATATTTTGTGTAATAGCTACCGCATTATCAGCCATCACAGCTGTAGATTGCAAAGAATATTTAAGTGCACTTTGAGTTGCAGGATCACCAATAATACTATTGATAGACTGTAGCATCTTCTCAGTGCCATCCATTAACTTTTGCGCACTCTGCATGGCCTTATCCACAGCATCAACGCCTTCACCTTTAACGGAGTCACCATCTTGTAAATATACTTTAGACTGTCCTGGTGAAATTTGAATAAATTTATCACCTAAAAAACCATCTGACCCCAAGGAAAAGATCGAGTCACTTGGAATCTGCGTTTTTTCATCAAGTTTCATCTTAACCACAACGCCACGCGGTGTAATTTCAATATCAGAAACAGTCCCGATGGCCACGCCGGAAAATTTAACCTGATTCCCATTTTTTAGGCCATTTACTTGAGTGAAATCACCTGTAATTGTCATTTGCGGTTTAGCCCAAATATCGATACGGCCTACAAATAGTATGCCTGCAATAAATAGAACTATACCTATTATTGTAAAAGCCCCTACCTTGGCCTCCGTCGTCCACTTCATTATATATCTCCCATCGCAGATTCGTTAATCGGCTCTGCTTCACCATGAATAAATTGTTGTACCTTCTTATTTGTAGAATTCTTAAATTCTATTGTATCAGAAATTTCTACAAAATGCCCCTGATCGAGTAAAGCTATGCGGTCAGCAACATAAAATGCTGACTGCATATCATGTGTTACCACGATAGAAGTACAACCGAGCCGATTCTGCATCCCCTTAATTAGCATACTAATCGTACCTGATGTAATAGGATCTAACCCTGATGAAGGTTCATCATAAAGAATTAAACTCGGATCTAGTGCTATAGCACGAGCTAAGCTAACCCGCTTTTTCATACCACCAGATAACTCATTAGGCATATATGACTCATATCCCTTTAAACCAACCCAATCAAGTCTTTCTGCCACAATGCGTTTGATTTCGTCATCCTTTAACTTCGTATGTTGACGCAAACCAAAAGCTACGTTCTCACCTACCGACATAGAATCAAACAAAGCTGAATATTGGAATACCATCCCCATTTTTCTTCGTACTGTATTAAATTCATCTTCAGATAATGTAGTTATATCTGTGCCATCTACGATAATCTGCCCTGATGTAGGACGTTGTAAACCTATTAATAAGCGAAGTAGTGTACTTTTACCACTACCACTACCACCTAATATAACTAACGTCTCCCCATCATTAATAGTGAGATTAACAGAGTCTAAAATCACACGTGACTCATAGGCAACTACAACATTGCGTAGCTCAATCATAAATCCCTCTAAAAATATCTACTAAAATAACAATGTAGATAAAAAGTAATTTAATACAAATACTAGAATAATACTAGTTACTACAGAACTAGTAGTGGAGAAACCCACAGCTTCTGCGCCCATTTTAGTTTCCATGCCCTTATAAGCACCTACCAATGCAATGACAGCACCAAACACACTAGACTTTATAAGTCCTAAAGTGAAGTCCGAAATGGTAGAAAACATTTGAATAGAGTCTAAATATGTACTAGGCGCCAACCCCTTGATAACAGTGGCTACAAAGTAACCACCGGCAATACCGATAACAACACCATAAAATGCCAAAATTGGCACCATAATCATACACGCTACTACACGCGGTACCACGAGGTAACCAACAGGGTCAACGGCCATAACACGTAAGGCATCAATTTGTTCTGTTACCTTCATTGTACCAATTTCAGCCGTGATAGCTGCGCCAACACGGCCGGCTAATACTACACCAACTAAGATAGGTCCCAATTCACGGCCCATAGCTACAGCCATAAGGCCACCTACTGTACTTTGAGCACCATAGGTAATGAGTACATCTGTAATCTGTAAGGTCATAACGGCCCCAGCAAAGAGCAAGGTTAAGCTAATAATAGGCAAGGAGTCTACCCCTAGGTGAGCCATCTGCTGAAATACATGCCACAGATTAATCATTTTTAATTGTTTTATTGTTTGCCACACTAATAATGTAGCACTACCCATCTGTGATAGGCCGTTTATGACGACTCGACCTATCGATTCTAGCCAACTCAACAGTGCCTCCCTTTCCCTTACAGTTTCAACCTATTCAGCTGTATTTGTTCCACCAGCATTAGCCTCATCTTTTTTATTAGTTTCTTTCGACTCTTTTTTAGAATCCTTTTTAGACTCAGCTTTATCCGTTTTATCTTTTTTAGATTGATCTTCCAATTCTAACTTGCGTTCCATCTTAATCTGATGTTTCGCTTCTTTGACACGTTTTGCTAATTCTTTATCCCGATCAGCAGGCTTCATTACATGAATCGTAAATTGACCATCACCTTGCACAATGTACTCAGTATCAACAGCAGTCTTTTCAGGTTTCTTTTCATCATCCTTACTAGAACTCAAATCTTCTTGACCTGTTTTTTTCTTTACATCCCCTGGCATAGGTTTTGATTCCACATCTTTAAGCTTAGCCTTTTTAACAGATTGAGAGCCATCTTCATCAACTAAGCTGATACCATCTTCCAAAAATTCTACAACGATTTGATTATTTGTATCTGTCTTTTGAATTTCATCATAAAGCTCATCAAAATCTTTATGAACTTTCAAACGGCGTAAAATTTCATCTGTTAAATTATATTTCTGTTTTTCCAATACGTATGGCAATGGAATCTCGCCACCGCCACGCACCTCTAAGGTATACTTACCAATAGCTTGATCTTCAGGTACCTTAAAGAAAATTTGTTTAATAACCTTTTCACCGCGGAACGGCTCTAATGTTACATCTACTACGATAGTATCCCCAGGAGAAACTACAGTAGACGAAGCAGAAGCATCGATAAGCTTTGCTGTTTTCTTATCTTGCGTTACGTTTGTTTCAACCGAAATATCCGAAATTTCATAGTTGATGAATCGATTGTTCATAAGAACATCAATGACATTATAAAATTCATCAACTGCTTTTTCACTAATGGAATCAGAGCTGTAGAACATATTTGTCCGCGTTAATGGCTTATGTTCTTTCCCTTTTGGCGTAATAGTATAAGAAATTGTAGCCGTACCAGAGCCACTGCGATCCAATGTTTTATTCAACATATTGTATAAGGCTGTAGCTGCTAAAGTTGGTGTCATTTCACCATCTTCAATAACCTTGACGGAACTAGTTCTATCACGGCCCATATCAATATCCTTTAAATGGAATCGCAATGGAATACCTGGCGAAATCACGCCTGATACACCTGCAATACCGGCACCTCTATCTTCGGTAACAGAACCAATCTCTTTACCCATAGAGCCAAGCTTAAAGGCAGCATTATAGCTTTTTACAACGGTAAAGATACTTGCATTGTGCATAAAATAGTTAGAAGAGCCATGTTTTAAGAATGGATGACCAAAGGCAACAACCTTTTCACCATCTACATGAGTAACAGTACCAATAGCGCCCAATTTAAGGTCACCATCAACTAGCAAAGCCGCTACCGAGCCACCAGCTTCTAAAGGTTTTGCAATTTCATCACCACTAGCACTTGCGGTGTCATATGTTTCATATTTATATTGTGGTAACTTCGATTTAAAGTATTCCATTGATGCCGCATCGAAGCCATACGCCATAAGTGGAGTACCTAAAGGAATCAATTGTGTATCATCCCAAGGTTTAGATAAGTTTTTCTCATATGGTATATTCCATAGTTTGACCATATCCTCAATAGGAGTAATCATACCTATCGTACCATCCGCAAACCCCCAGCCATAAGCAACAGCCCCAACGAGTTTACCATTTATATATACAGGGCTACCACTCATACCATGCGCAATGCCACCAGTTTGATCCATAACGGGTCCGGAAAACTTGGCTAAAATAAGATGACCAGATGGTCCCTTATCCTTCATGACACCCAGTACCTTTACATCAAAGGTGGAAATAGTATCCCCTACGATTACAGTTTTTGCAATACCTTCCATACCTGTTGTTACATCATTGACAGGCATAAAATCAATAGCCTGTGCAGTTGTAAGTGAAGTACAGAAGAAAAGCGCCAGTATCGCTTTTCTATACCGACGCCAAGAATGAGAAAACTTCATTCCTTCTCTCCTTTATTTACTTTCTACAGTGACAACGATTTGATCACGAGAAACGTCTGAACCCACTGTAACATTAACCGCCGTTACAGTACCAGTTACAGTAGATTTAGCAGCAGCCATAGGACCAGCCAATGTCTCTACAGTCACCAATGTTTGGCCTTCTGTTACAGAAGTACCAACAGAAACTGTAGAAGCAACTTTACCTGTTAATACACTTTGGTATGATACAGGGGCCGCCATTACAGAGCTAACACTTAAAATGCCTAATGCAGCTAAAGCTAACACTACTCTTTTCATAACGATCCCTCCTTTTACAAAATTAGTTATGTATTTATAGTATACTAAATTATTAGTAATATTTCAAACAAAATTGTATGCAACGAATCTATTTTATGATTACTATATCCTCATAACTCATAGGTGCAGAAGATTTGTGTACATAATTATCATTGATAACTATATCAATGCTACCTTGATTTGATAATTCAGCGCCATCAACAACACCTAATTTAGACAATAACTGAGCTCCTTCTTTTTGAGTCACACCTACAGATTGAAGTTCGGATTTATCAACTGTTAGCACAACTAAATCATGTTCCTTTGTGGTTCCAATGAAGCTACGACCTTTGTTATTAGATTCATCAGCACCTACATAGCGACCGCCTTTCATCACCATAGTGCCCACTTCTAAACTAGCTCCACCGGTAGTACTAACTTGAGCAAGTTCTTCTCTATTTTGAATCGTAATAGGTGTTCCAACTTTTAATTTACGTAAAGCACTTCCAGATTCGCCATGACCAGACAATACGTATTGGTTTTCCCCAATTTTAGAATTTCCCTTTTGTTTACTAATAACCTTGCCATTAGCTACAGTCACTTCATAACCATATTCATTGGTCTTTGTAGAAGGACCATAAGTTGACGTATAAAGGGTCAATGCATTCTCTTTACGAACCGTATCAACGGAGGTGATTACAAAACTCTCATTCTTTGTTTTAGCTTGAAGCAAAGGTTTTTTCTCTTCTATAAAGTATCCTCTATTAGGCGTATATCGTAACGTACCACGATTAGAAATACGCTCTAAATCAATGGCTCCATCACTTGCCACTGAGTAAGGTCGTTCAAAACTGCCCCCTTTTACCTTTGCTCCAATGATAGCTGTATGAGCTTGAGTAACAGAAGATAATGGTTTACCTTCTGGAACATGCGCCACCACCATAGGTGAATCATTATCTACGGTCAATGCAAAGGCTTGAATTTTCCCTTCAGCTACGGTGTTATTAATTTTGCTATACGTTACAGATTTATTTACATCTTTTGTAGTCTGTTGCGCATAGCCAGAAAATAAATCCACTACTATACGCGAAGGCTTTTCTAATGCAAACTCATGATGTTGTACATCCTTATTCGCTGTTAATGTTACTCGTAAGGCCCCATTAACCGGTTGTAAGCCAATGCCTTTAAGAACTCCCGTTTTTTTATCATTTTGTGATATGGGGCCAGTTAAACCATTTGTAGTACCCCCTAAGTTCAATGTAAGAGCATGTGTTTCTTCATTATAGGATTGAGTCCAAGATACAGGCATTTCAGATACATCTAAAACAATTCGGCTTGTACCTTCATGATTAGATACGCGCACCCCTGTTAAATTACCGGCCTCAGCATGAGGAACGGTACTACCCAGTAGACCTAAAACAGCAAAAGTCATATACAGATATCGTTTCATCTTTAATTCCTCTATAGCTACAAACCATAATAATGGCCTTATATCATTACATCAATTTTACGCAATATACTTTTACTATAGTATACAGCATAAAGATGAAAAATTCAAAAAATAAACGAAAAACGAGGTTACAGTCTAAAGATACTCCATACATAAAATAGAATAACTGTAGACCATAACCTCGTCAATTTAAGCTTACATCATCATGGTATATTATTGTAACTATATTATTGTAACTATATTATTGTAACTATATTATTGTAACTCATCTAATGTATCACGAAGCTGTGACATTTCATCTAAAGCCTTTGCAACACCTTTAATTACTGCATATCTTGGAGATTCTACAAGGTATGCCGCGATTCCAATAGAACGTGTAATAACACGGTCTAATCCATCGATGAGCGCGCCACCACCAGTAAGAATGATACCATGATCATTGATAGCGGCCACAAGTTCTGGTGGAGTTTTTTCTAGAATGGACTTAACGCCTTCCAAAACATTCATCACTTGTGCTTCTAGAGCACGTTGAATCTCTAAAGAATTCACCGCAACCATCTTTGGTAATCCAGAACTTGCATCTCGTCCTCGTACCTCAATCGTACGCTCCTTTGCACGACGATCCACAGTCCCTACAGAAATTTTAATTTTCTCTGCCGTTAGCGGACCAATAACGAGGCGCTTCTTACGGCGGATATAACGGATAATAGATTCGTTAAAAGAATCTCCACCTATACGAAGTGATTCACTTACAACCACACCCGTATCACAAAGAACGGCAATATCCGTAGTGCCACCGCCAACATCGACAACCATCGCCCCTACGTGCTTAGCAGCATTGAGACCAGTCCCCATAGCAGCAGCCAATGGCTCTTCAATAAGGACTGTCTTTTTTGCACCGGTTCTGAGTAAGGCCTCTAAAATGGCGCGTTTCTCTACAGGTGTAATGCCTGATGGCACACATACGATAATACGCGTCTTCATCAATCTAGAAGCAGGTACAACGGAGCGAATAAAGTACTTCAACATGAATTCTGTCATATCATAATCTGCAATAACGCCCGCTTGAACTGGACGGATGACGGAAATCCCTTTTGGAGTACGGCCTACCATAGAACGTGCGGCCTCACCTAAAGCAAGAATATCACCGGTTTTATCATCCCGTGCAATATACGCAGGTTCATCTAATACCAAGCCTTTACCCTTTGCAAAAATGAGGATATTTGCAGTCCCTAAATCAATTCCCAAATCGAAGTTTAAAGATCGATTTAAACGACTCATAAAATCTCCGACTTGCTCAGGTCGAACTAAACGTTTTAATGTCATGGCTGGCGTTGTTTTAGCAATCGCTACAGTCTCACGACTACGTCGTTCAGCACGGCGCATTTTTGTAACTTTAATCATGGTCTCGCGCATATTGGAGGCTAAATGATTAGCTTGCTTTGCCACGCCATTTGAAAGCTTAGTGGACTTACGTTTTGTCCTTCTCAATGGTTTGCGTGTAGTACTCGCTTTCGAATTCTCAACCTTTGCAGCACCTAAGCTCTGTTGCTCGTTGTATAAAGCCGGCCCTTTAGAGCGCCGGCTTCTTTTCTTTTTATTTTGTTTTGGCTGTGTACTCTTATTCGTCAACCCGAACAATATCAGCACCTAACCTTTGCAATTTACCTACAAAATCATCATAACCTCGGTCAATATGGTGTAAACGACCGACTTCTGTTCTACCTTCCGCAGTCAATGCAGCGCATACCAGCGCCGCTCCAGCACGCAGGTCAGTAGCATTCACTATAGCCCCGTGTAAGCTTGGCATACCTTCGACAATAGCTTGACGATTATCGATGTCAATATGCGCCCCCATTTTACGAAGTTCAGCAACATGCATAAAACGATTTTCAAATACAGTTTCTGTTACTGTACTAGTGCCTTCCGCAATCGTAGTAAGAGCCATAAATTGAGCTTGCATATCTGTTGGGAATCCAGGGTATGGCAATGTTTTAATATCGACAGCTTTAATGCCTTTACCACTACTGATAACGCGAATGCCGTCGATTTCTTCCTCTACTGTTACACCAGCTTCCTTTAATTTAGCCACTACTGGTTTTAGATGTTCTGGCAATGCATTTTCTACGAATACATCACCACCTGCCATAGCAGCAGCGATTAAATATGTACCAGCTTCAATGCGGTCAGGAATAACTGTATGAATAGCACCGTGTAATTGAGGTACACCTTCAATACGAATCACATTTGTACCAGCTCCGCGAATATTAGCACCCATAGCATTTAAGAATGTAGCTAAATCAACAATTTCAGGCTCTTCTGCAGCATTTTCGATAACGGTTTTACCTTCCGCCATAGAAGCAGCCATAATTACATTCTCTGTAGCCCCCACACTTGGGAAATCCAAATAAATTTGAGTCCCTTTAAGTCCTTCCGGAGCATGAGCATATACATAATCTTCAGTAATTTCAATTTTTGCACCTAATGCTTCAAATGCTTTTAAATGAAGATCAATGGGACGTGCACCGATAGCACATCCACCAGGCATTGAGATTTTAGCCTCTCCTTTACGAGCCAAAAGTGGACCCATGACAAGGAAGGATGCACGCATTTTACGCACAAGTTCATAAGGAGCTTCCGTAGCAGTCAATGTAGAAGCATCGAAAACAATTTCACCATCTGCATTATTACGAGTGATTTTAACCCCCAAAGACTCGATAACTTGGCAAATCGTGCCTACATCTTCTAAATTTGGAATTTCAAGCAATTTACTAGGCGTTGATGCTAGCAAAGTACCGGCAATAATAGGGAGTACTGCATTTTTAGCACTACTAACACGTACACGTCCTTCCAATCGATTGCCACCTTGAATGATTAGCTTTTCCAACAGAATTCCTCCTACACTTTATATCGTTCATCTTGTATAAGCTACAAGACCTTGTATTTATAACGTCATATACTAAAT
>CAKQBP010000004.1 GCA_934216375.1 uncultured Veillonella sp. | reverse complement strand
AATTTTCTTGGTGTTTCTTATATTTTAAAGGGACTGTAACTAGAATGCGGTAAAACCGCATTCTGTTACAGCCCCTTGTATTGTTAATAGACTTATTATTCCTAAATGTATTTTAACAATATTGCGTATTTACTATATATCGCATTTACTATATATCGTATAGTCTTCTTGTATTATGAATAGAACTAGGTGATTTTATAAATCAAGTGTATGCATAATGTATAAATGCTGTATAAAAATTGCAATATATAGATAATACCTGTATTTTTGATTTGCTATCTGTATTTTTAATGATAATAACTTTTATATATACTAAAATTCCACGAAATGATGAAATCCTACGCAATGAAATCTGCATAGTACAAAAGCCTTAACTAAAATGATTTACACATTAGTTTTTGTTAAGGCTTTTGTGTTATCGCTTTTCAACCACTACTAGGAAATGATTGAGCCCAGATTTATAGTAAAGGCATAAATATGTGTTGAGGGAGAAAGTAGATAGAGGTTGGCATGAATCCTATCGTATGTTGTCAAGATCTACAAGTTCGACAAGAAGTTCACAAGCTTGGTGTATTGATTTTACTTTGGCGCAGACAATTGGGAATGACTCAATATCAATTGGCAGATAAATCTGGTTTAGCCCAATCTTATATTAGTGATCTTGAAAGTGGTGCCGTAGATCCTCGGTGGTCCACAATTTATAGAGTAGTGTATGGACTTGGAGAAATGAATATACAAGATTTTTTGAATGGGCCGCAAACAATTAGAAGCCTAAAGATTCATTAATGATGATGACTTCCATGGTTTGCATATTGCGCATCTTTTTATAGTAAATGGTTAATGCATTACATATGCGGTCGGGAGAACCACAGTCATAGCATTTCTCTTCTAATGTGGCACATGGATTGAGAGAGCTCTTTTTGTTCTTTTTGCTGTTGAGCGGAGCGGCCACATTGCGTGCACGATAGATGGCGGAAGCTAAATCCGGCGTAATTTTGTTGATGCCTAGCACAAAAAATACTTCTTGAGAGCCAAAGAGTGAGGCGGCAACACGATTACCCGTACCATCAATATTGACCATTTCCCCCGTTTGAGCAAGAGCATTGACTGAGGTGAGAAATACATCACGCCCCATGGTGCGCAATGCGGTGTCGCGGAAGCTTTCACCAGGAAGGGGACGTTGAATATCCGTTACATCTTCGTTGACTTCGGATAGGGCTTCATAAGCGTTGAGTTTTAGTAACGTGCGAGAGTCCCCGATGGCTACATGTTTGTTTTGAATACGATCTTTTAAATAGGAAATAGCTTCAGTACCTGTTTCGAAATAATGGACTACAAAATTATTGCGTTCCAAGGCTTTAATTGTTTTCTCTATGTCTATAGGTGTGTCATTGTATTTTGGATGTATAACAGCGTTGATCGTTGTCTCTGTATTCGCCATAAGACCTCCTAAATGGGTGTATAAGGACTATAAATTGGCATTTGGCTATCCGTATTTTGTTTCTATTATTGTAGCGTATTATGTGTAAAGAGTTCAATTATTGGTATGTAGTTCATGGATAAACATTAATTGAAGTGCTGTATGTTAAAATTTAAAGTAAAACTTTAGGAATCTAATCCAATTTTATACTTAAAATAATAAAAATTTGGAATGAAATCCAACTTTATGATAAAATTAATATAAAGTTGGATTGGAATCCAAATTTATTAGGTAAGTGATATGATATCTGATAGTACTAATACATGGGTTCCATCTATGAGAAGGTACATAGATGAGGAGGCCCTTATGAAGTTAATTCAGCGCCAAGGATATCTAGATTTTTTACGGCGTAATCGAGAGCGGCCTATTATTAAGGTCGTTTCAGGCATACGCCGTTGTGGTAAATCTACATTGTTTAGGCTGGTTAAAGATGAGTTATTGGCAGATAATGTGAAGCCTGAACAGATTATTTCCATTAATTTTGAAGAATTGGAATACGAGCATTTGCGAGATTACCATGCGTTGTATCAATATATTTTAGAACGTATGCAGCCTAATGAAACGAATTACATTTTTCTTGATGAAATTCAGCATGTAGATCAATTTCATCGTGTCGTAGATAGCTTGTTTGTAAAAGAGAACACAGATTTATATATTACGGGCTCCAATGCATACTTTATGTCTTCTGATATCGCCACATTATTGACTGGACGATATGTGGAAATTCAGATGTTGCCATTGTCCTTCAGTGAGTTTTACCATAGCAAGTATGAGGGTAATCAGTATTCTTTGATTCCTGCCTATGAGGCCTATCTTCGTGAAAGTTCCTTCCCTTATACTCAGCAATTAGGGGGCGAAGACTTTGATATTCAAGAATATTTACGTGGATTATATAATACTTTGTTATTGCATGATGTTGTGGCTCGATTGAAAATTAATGATGTCACAATTTTACAAGATATAGTGCGGTATATTATGGCAAATATTGGTAGTTTACTTTCACCAAATAAAATAGCCAACTCTCTCGTTAGTGCAGGTCGAAAAATCGATAATAAAACTGTAGAACGGTATTTACAAGGATTACAGGATAGCTTGTTGTTATATAAGGTAAATCGCTATGACGTACGAGGTAAAGAATTACTACGTATCAATGCAAAGTATTATAGTGTTGATGTAACATTACGAAATTTGCTAGTGGGGAATGCGAGTCGTGATACAGGTCATATACTAGAAAATATCGTTTTTCTAGAGCTCATTAGACGAGGATACACCGTATATGTAGGGCAATTGGCTAAGGGTGAAATAGATTTTGTAGCACAAAAAGGGGGGATTACCGAATATTATCAAGTTAGTGAGACCGTACTTGACTCTAATACTTTGAGCCGAGAACTAGCACCGCTTGAGGCGGTACAAGACCAATACTCTAAGTTTTTGCTCACCTTAGATGAACTAAATAAAAATGCCAACTACGACGGAATTCAACAACGAAATGTTTTAGAATGGTTGTTAGAGAGTCGTTAACTTGCTATAATAATAGTATTGATATGGCGTAATGCCAATGTTAAGGAGGCAAAAATCGTGGATTTAATTCAAAAATTAAAAGACCAAGTAAAACCATTAGGTAAAAAAATCGTGTTGCCAGAATACAAAGATGAACGCGTATTGAAAGCAACTGAAATTATTTTGAAAGAAGGTTTCGTAACACCTGTACTCGTTGGTAGCCCTGCTGAAATCGCTGAAGCTGCTAAAGCTGTTGGTGTATCCATTGAAGGTGCTGAAATCATCGATCCTGCTAACTACGATCGTTACCAAGAAATGGTTGATACATTCGTAGAATTGCGCGCTAAAAAAGGTATGACTCCTGAAAAGGCTGATGCAACTATGAAAGGTGATTGCTTGTTCTTCGGTGCTATGCTTGTTCGCCTTGGTACAGTAGACGGCATGGTTGCTGGCTCTGCTTGCCCAACTGCAAACGTATTGCGCGCTGCATTACAAGTTGTAGGTACTAAACCAGGTCTTAAAACTGTATCTTCCACAATGATTATGTTCACAAATAAAAAAGAATATGGTGATGATGGCGTACTCATCTTCTCCGACTGTGGCGTATTGCCTAACCCAACTAGCGAACAATTAGCTGATATCGCAGAATCCACTGTAGAAAAAGCTCGCAAAGTTGTTGGCATGGCTGATCCTCGCGTATCCATGTTGTCCTTCTCCACAAAAGGTTCTGCTTCCACTCCTGAAGTAGATAAAGTGGTTGAAGCTGTTAACATCTTGAAAGAACGCAATGTTGACTTCAAATTCGACGGCGAATTACAATTGGACGCTTCCATCGTTCCTTCCGTAGCAGAAAAGAAAGCTCCTGGCTCCAACGTAGCTGGTAAAGCTAACATCTTGATCTTCCCTGATCTTCAAGCTGCTAACATCGGTTACAAATTGGTACAACGCTTCTCCGGCGCTGATGCTCTTGGCCCATTGATTCAAGGTTTGGCTAAACCAGTTCATGACCTTTCCCGTGGTTGCTCCGCTCAAGACGTTGTAGATGTTGCCGCTATCGCTGCTATTGAAAGCATCTAATAGTTACTCACACAATTATATATAAACATATGTCATATATATTTTGATATGCTGAAAGCTGGCTCTATAGGGCCAGCTTTTTGTATGTTCAATATATATCCATATATTTTTATATTCATTACTTTATGTTATTTTCTACGGCCTTACCATTGTTGTCATGTTAATTTCAAATTCGTAGCCACCGCGACAGACAGAATCCATGGTTGATCGTATAGTATAACTATAAGAATATAGATCGGCGTAAACCATTGGAGGTGTATCTTATGAGTTTTGAAACTATTAATAAATCCATGACCGTAGCTGATGCGGTTAAAGTAAATCCAGAGTTAATGGATGTATTAGCAAAAGATGGAATTGATTTTTGCTGTGGTGGTGGACATCCTTTAGCAGAGGCTATTGCAGAAACAGGTAAAGATGTGGATGCATACATTGCTATGCTAAATGATGTACAAGTTGCTCAGAAATCTTCTCGTGCAGAGGTGCTTAGCTATTCTAAAGACCAATTGATTGATTATATCGTTCATAATTACCATCGAGAACAATTAAATATGATTGATGAAATTGACCAAGGGTTGGCAAAACTGCTAAATGTACATTATGACCATCATGGTGAGGAATTGACAAAGATTTATCAAACCTTTTTGCAACTCAAATCCGCTCTTGTACCTCATTTCCGGCATGAAGAACATGTAGACTTCCCTGAGTTTAAAGCGGGGAAACCCGTAGACTTTGAAGAACTTCGTGCTGAACACGAAGCTGCAGGTGTACTTTTGGAATCCTTAAGTGCATTGACCAACCAGTACACAGCACCAGCAGATGGCTGTGCTACTTATGTCTATGTATTTAAGACCATGAAAGCCTTAGAAGAAGGCCTTCATGAACATATTTTCTTAGAAAATTCTGTTTTGTTTGACATGAAATAGATTATAATATCATCTATATAACGAACAAGGAGCTATTGCAAAATGGCTCCTTGTATGTAGTAAAGACACCAATTGAATGGTTGGTGTCTTTTGTTATCTTGAGAATCATGAGTTTGTAGCTATAGTATGGGGGAAATACATCATTTGCATAAATTCATATAGAAGGTGTATGATTAAGTTAACTATATTTGATTAATATCTTTAATCAATATATTGAGTAAATGCACTTGATATATACAGGTGTAGGTATGTTTGAAGTCGTGAAAAGGAGAGGGCTATGATTTCTGTATTCGACACAAATCCTGTTGTTTTTGAAAGTACGGATCGTATATTGACGGTTAGTTACAATGGTGTACTCTGTAAAGATTCGAATGGACAAGTTATAACTGACATTGATTTTGATGATGTAAATGAGCTTCATCTTACAAGATATTTAAATTCAAATAGTAACTATTCGATTATATTTAGAGACCATAATTGGAAAAATATAGAAGGTCAAGATTTAGATACTGACCGTACAGATTATAATACTGGTCATAATATTCGTGAAACCAAAGCAATCATTGCTGCTTTTGCTCGCCATAAATTGACAGCGGACTTCCCTGCGAATTTAGATACTCTTCAATTGCCACTAGATTACTCCTATATGGGTAAACGAGAAATTACTATTAAAAACGGTGTTATTTCGAATGGTAAGGTAGATATTCCTATTAATGAAATTCGTCGCGTAGTGTGTGCATCTAATGGTACAATTAGTAAACTATTAGTATATAAAGAAGAAAAACCTAGTTCTTTCTTTAAAAAGATTTTCGACAAATGTGATATGAAAATTACGTTGAATGCTATTACGTTGCCTTTGTTGGAAGCTATCGTAACGCGTAATACAGGCCATGGTATCGATTTCTCCCGCGGTAATGGCTTTGATCAAAAGGATTCCAACTATATTATTATTCGCTATCTTGACTCTGGATTCTTCCTTGAAAAAGATGGTACAGCAACAACAGAATGGCAAAAAACTGCGGCGGAAACAACGGCAAAATTTAATTATGATGTGAAAACATTATTAGTGTAATAAAGATTTTTAATTTAAATTAGGAGATTCCATGTCTGTATATCAATTTTCCCTGCCTACTAAGTCTGGTGAATTACAATCCTTACAAACTTATGAAGGTAAGGTTCTTATCATTGTTAACACGGCGAGCAAATGTGGATTTACTCACCAATATGAGGGTCTAGAGGCTCTTTATAAGCAATATAAAGAGCAAGGATTAGAAATTATTGCTGTTCCTTCCAATCAATTTGGAGAGGAAGAACCTGGTTCTAATAACGAAATCCAATCTTTCTGCAAATTGAATTACGGTGTTACTTTTACCGTTATGGGGAAAGCAGATGTACGCGATGAAAGTGCATTAGACCTTTTCAAATACATGATACGGGAACAACCATTCCAAGGCTTCCCACCTAGTGATAAAACTGAAATGCTTACAGATTATCTCAATGGTATCGATCCTAATTATTTAAAGGACGATGAGGTAAAGTGGAACTTCACTAAGTTTGTTATAGATCGTAAAGGTAATGTGGTAGGGCGCTTCGAGCCTGTTGTAAAACCGATGGAAATGGAAGCTTTCATTAAAAAACTCATTTAGTAGAGTCATTAGTATGGTAAAGAAAAGAACCGCTAGTTTTTGTAACTAGCGGTTCTTTTGCGTAAATAAATATATATATATATATTTATTTTTGTTTATACATAGTAATGTAAAGTTTTATGTGAATAGGAAACAAAATTTCCTAGGAGATTTTTTGTATCATTATGGGCTTAAAGTATGTTTTGAGGCTCATCTTCAAATATAAAACCTGTCATCGATAGGGAACCTGAATTATAGGTTTGATTAAATACAGTCGGTTTTGCACTTTCACTAGCACCCATAATATAGAGTAATGGCAGATAGTGATCTGGTGTAGGTGCAGCATAGCTAGCCTGAGGATGTTGGGTGTAATTAACAACAGTATCTACATCATTTTCTAAGATTGCTTTAGAAATATATTGGTCAAACTCAATTGTGGCGGAGGTGCCAGATGGATTATCCCATTCTATGCGTCTTAGATTATGAACGATGTTGCCGCTGCCCATGATAAGATAGCCTTCATCGCGTAATGACTGAAGCTTTGTTCCTAGTTGATAGGCTTCTTTTGGGCTTAGGTATTTATTGATAGATAGTTGGACAACGGGAATCGATGCATCAGGGAACATGTGAACTAACACAGTCCACATGCCGTGATCGATACCCCAAGTGTCATTTATAGAAACGGAGTTACCCAGTAATTTTTGTACTTTTTTTGTTAAATTGCTGTCACCCTTTGCAGGATACACAACTTCGTAAAGTTCTTGAGGGAATCCATACATATCGTAAATTTGCTTTGGGTTCTCTGCGCTTTGAACATAGGTGTCATCTGCATACCAATGGGCAGAGATGGCAAGTATGGCTTTTGGTTTGCCATAGTTGTTAATTATATTTTGTCCTATACTTTTGAAAGTATTTGTTGTTTCTGTATGTTCTAAAGCCATCATAGGGCTGCCGTGACCGACGAATAGTGTAGGCATGCGTTTCATAATATCACCTAATCCTTCAATTGATAATGTGTAATCTGTTTAATGCTGTAAAATTGATACAATTGTTTAGCTATAAATGTTGATGACTAAATCTAATAGTTATTGATTCACCAACCGATAATTGTATTTAGTTAGTAAGTTTATTATATATTGGTGCAAATATTTTGAATAGTAGAATTATTTGAGATAGGTACTATCAAATATAATAGAATTGTGATATTTACTGATTAAAAATTTTTCAAAAATTTTTGTACCCTAAAAAATGATACTATAAAATACTTGCAATTCTAAAAAATTGTGATATGATTTGAACTACATTAAGTGGAAATATTTCTAATACCGAAATAGAAATTGTAGTGTAGCTATAAAGAGTAGCTTAGTTATAGATGTTAATTTTGTTATAACAAGCTACTTAAGCTAGATATATAAGGAGAATGACAATGGCAGAGCAACTTGTAAATGTTCATGATTTAGTGGGGCGGTGTCCTTTTGCAACGAGCCAAAAGTTATTGGCTGGTAAATGGTCTTTGTTGATTATGCATGAATTATCTGAAGGTCCTGTGCGCTTCCGTGAACTAGAGCGGAGATTACATCCAATTACACAAGCTACACTTACAAGAGCGTTGCGCCAAATGGAAGATGACGGCCTTGTACATCGTGAAGTATATGGAACCATTCCACCAAAGGTTGAATATAGCCTTACCGAAGTGGGAGCTGGTTTTAAAACTGTATTAGCTTCCCTTGAAAACTGGGGTAACCAATATATCGACTATATGAAAGCCGCTGGCCGCATCTAAGAAATGCCAGCGGCATTTCTGCCCTTATTATGATACATATGGGGCACTATATATTTGATAAGACTTTAAAAAAGTCCTTTATATGTGTCATGAATAGCCATTTGTTTATGCCATGCATTTAGAAAAATATGGTATAATAAAAAATACGAATGATATAAATTCTCAATAAATTAGAGGTATTGATAATAATGTTACATGTTACTTTTTTAGCGCATAGCGGATTTCTCGTAGAGGATGGTAAGCGTTGCTATGTGTTTGATTATTATAAGGATCCTAATAATATTGTTTGGCAGTTGGCTAAACGAGGTCGTGAACTTTGGTTCTTCGTAAGTCACACTCATGGAGATCACTTTAACCCATCCATTACGGAGTTTGATGGTCCTCAAACGCGCTATATTTGCCATCAAGATGTGCCGTTAGAGGGCAAGGTAAAAAAATGTATTACCATGCGCCCTGGCCAAGATGCACTATTAGATGATGTAGGCATCCATATGTATGGCAGCACCGATGAAGGTGGCTCTTTTTACATAAAGACAAATACGGCGAATATCGACTCTGACTCTATCTTCCATGCAGGAGACCTTAACTGGTGGCATTGGCTTGGTGATACGCCAGAAAACAATGCGGATGCAAAGCGTATGGCTTGGCGTGAGTTCAAGGAATTAGAGGGCTTGTCCGTAGATGTAGCGATGTTCCCTGTAGACAATCGTTTGGAAGACGCTATGGAATGGGGCAGTATTGAATTTTTGCGCCGTGTACAGGTGAATAAAGCCTTTATTCCAATGCATTTGAATGGTCCATTATGGACACCGTCTGTGTACTTTAAAGCTCTCTTTGGGGAGGTGTCGATTTGGGAACCTCAAAAAGATGGCGATGAGGCTACATTTTAGATTGTAGATATAAGTGTGAAAGTCCGTAGACCTCGAGGTCACTACGTTATATAGGAACAGTCTATATGCGTAATTGAGTAAGTTAGGATCAAGTGATGATGAAAACTAAACCAGTGGCAACCACCCTGTTGGTTGTCATGGCTATTATATTTTTAATTTCATATCCGCAGCGACATGATACATTTTGGGCCTTTATCATGCATATCTCTGGGGCAGCTATGATAGGCGGCCTCGCGGACTGGTATGCAGTAACGGCTCTCTTTACGAAGCCTTTAGGCATTCCTTTCAAAACGGCAATCTTGCCGCGCAGTAAGGAACGATTAATTCAGATAGGCCGCACTATGCTCAGCGAAGAGCTATTGCGCGTGCCACAGATGTATTATGCTATCAAAAAAGAACGTGTTATGGTCCGTATCGTTGAATACGGCGTGAGCGATGTGGGACAAGTTCAAATTCGAAATCTCTTGTACGGTGTGGGCAATCAAGTTTTATCTCATATGGATATTGAACCGATGCGCCAAGAGATTAATAAGGCCATTTATAAGGGGGTTACAAACTGGAAAGCAACACCCCTTGTTATTCTCTTTGGTCGTTGTATGCTAGAACGTCACACAGCAAGCGTGTTTTGGCTTTATTTTAACCGCACATGTCAGCGTGTTATCGCATCAAATCAGGTATATCCCTATTTGTATCGCGTCATGCTAGACATTATGAAAACTTATACAAAGGATTCTTTCTTTCGTGAATTGGCCATCGCCTTTGGCGGAGATGGACTTTCACCAGAACGATTGGTAGAAACGGTACAGAAAAAGGCCGTTCAATTCTTGAAGGAAAATGAATCTATTGACTCTGCATTGGGACGCTATGTATGGGGCCAAGCTATTCGCTTTTTCAATAATTTGGAAACTAATACAGAGTGGCAAGCTTTCATTGAAGAACATAAAAATCAGTGGATTAGAATGGTTCTTGAAGAATGGGAAGGCAAACTTATCGATGGGGATACATTGGATTGGAAACGCCTCATGGACATCGTTATGGAGCGCTTTAATGTGCTCGGTACCGAAATTTTGTTGAATCCAGACAAGCAGGCGCCTTTTGAGCGGTTCTTCTTGTTGCGTAGTATTCCGTGGTTGCAGAAATTGAACCCCCTCATCGACAGTGTGGTAGGTCAAGAATTATCCCGCTATTCGCCTGATGAAATCACTCAAATTGTTCGCGGCAAAATGTACTATGACCTTCAAATGGTGCGTATTAATGGTTCCCTCATAGGGGCTGTCCTTGGGGGCACCTTATACGGTTTGACCATCATTGTAGAGGGGGTGCTCAAATGATTAGTTATTTGAAATCCCTTACCTTGAAACAGCGTGCTAATGGCATTTTAGGCTTGACTGCCGTATTGTATTGTTTTGCTTTTGTAGGACAATTTTTCTTTGGCTATGAAAGTTGGTATCAACCGTTGTACTGGGCTGTTCAATCTGCCCTCATCGGTAGTGTGGCTGACTGGTTTGCTGTAACAGCATTATTCCGTAAGCCACTAGGTTTCCCATATCATACAGCGCTAATTCCTCGAAATAAAGATCGCCTCATTAATGGTGTTATTAAACTTGTAGAGACGAAGATGCTTACCAAGGAGCGTTGTAAAGTATTATTGAAAAATGTGCAATTTGTGCCATTGTTTGAAAAGTTCTTGTTGTCTCCTGAGGGGCAACGAGCAGCACGCCTTGTGATTCATCAAGGACTACACCTTTTATGGAAATCTCAAACTAATGAAGAATGGGCACAATGGGGGGCAAAACGCATTCGTGGATTGCTTCAACAACATTCTCTCGTGCCCGTTTTGAAACACGTATTACTCGATTTATGTGAGCATAATCGCTATGAAAGTATGGTTGTGCAAGTTCTAAACGTGATTCAAGAACGGATTAATCATCCAGCTATGGTTACCTGGCTTACCGCTGTCGTAGCAGAAGAGGCACATAAGAAAAAGCGAAAAGGCTTCTGGTCTGATTTCCTTATTTCTATGTCCGAAGCTACCGATGTAGTAAACTATCAAGAAATGGCAGAGGCTATTGTACAAGAGGCCTATGCGATGCTGGAAAGCTGGAAGCGGCCCAATAGCCCCGAACGAACTGCTTGGTTGCGACAATGGGTAGAACCAATTCGTAATATTGAAGAGAATCATGAAGTCTGCGATGCTCTTAATGAAGCGTGGGAACGTTGGATTCGCGAACAAGACTGGGAATCTGTTATCGAAAATCATTTATGCCCTTATATAGAAGAACTATTGCTCGTAGGGGATGAAAACGGAGAGACTCCGGCTCAGGTTTTAGTTAATATTGCTCTTGAATTATGGAATGTATACGGTCAATCGGACGATCTTAGAAATCGTATTGAAAAAACCTTACACGATATTGGCGACTACGTACTTGAACAAGGGTATGACCTCATTGAAACTATCATACGTCAAGTATTAGGTGGACTCAGTACAGATAAATTTATTTACTTTATTGAATCTAAGGTGGAGGACGATCTCAGCTGGATCCGCATTAATGGTGCTATCGTTGGTGCTGTAGCGGGTCTGCTTGTATGGACCTTCCTCGAATATGTATATATGCCGTTTTGGCAACAATTTGTAGGCTAAAGTTAATTATCTATAATAAGTTGCTTTAAAATTAAATACACAAAAACTAGCATATAGAAGGAGCTTCTATATGCTAGTTTTTTATGGTTTAATTAATTCTACATTATGGGCTTTTTGAATTAAAATGGATATAGAAACGGGACTGACCATTGGTCAGTCCCGTTTATGTTATTCTTCCCTTGTATTGTACGGTAATCGCACGGTAAATGTAGTTTTTACTTGTGGTTCACTCGTGGCCGTTACTGTACCATGGTGTAAGTTAATAACTTTATTTACAAAGTATAGGCCTAGGCCGATGCCGTGATTAGACTTTTTATTTCGCGATTGTTCCGTCTGATACATCCGATCCCAAATATGATCCAGAGCTTCAGGTTCGATGCCAATACCATTATCTGTTACGGTAATGACTAAGTCTCTGCCTACTAGTTTAGCCGAAATATCAATAGTAGAGTTTGTAAACTTAATGGCATTGTCCACTAGGTTTGTGATAGCTCGACGTAATGATACTTCGTGAGCATTCATATGTAAATTAGGTTCAATATGAGATGTAATCGTAATCTGTTTATCTGTATTTTCTGTACAGAGTCTTGTATAGTCGTGGACCATATTGGATAACATCAATGATACATTGACAGGTGCAAAGCTTAGACCTTGTGCATTTTCAAGGCGGGCTACATCAAGCAGTTGGCTTACGAGGTTAGTCATGAACTTAGCTTGCTCTAAGATATGTGTTAAACCTTCCCGTAGATCTGCTTCCGTACGACCGTATTTTAAAGCAAATTCACTTTCTGCTTTAATAACGGCAATTGGTGTACGTAGCTCGTGAGATACGTCAGAACTAAATTGTCTTTCACGATTGGAAGAATCCTCAAGACCTGAAATCATACGGTTAAATGTTGTAGTTAGTTCGTAGATTTCATCTCTCGCTGTGCGAGCCGGAATGTCGATACGACGGCTCAGGTCGTTGTTCTTACCGATGACTTTAGCTGTTTTCGTCAAGGTTCGGACCGGTTTAAGTCCTTTTTTGATGAAAAGATAACCGCCTAGGGAGGAAATTAGTAAGAAAATGATATTCCCTAACAGTAAGCTGTATAAAAGGTTTTCCGTCTTTTTAGAGGCTGTTTTTACTTTTGTAACAGCACGCAAAATACCACGATAGTTCGGTTCGTTGACCGGAGTATCGTAGTAGTAGAAGGTATCATCACCAGCAGCAATTTCACCAACTTGGCCTAAGGAAAGGATTGTTTGGTTTGGAAACCCATCTGGCAAGGCGCCTTTAATAATATAGCCGTCTTGAGTTGATACAAAGAAGAATGTATTATCTTGGTACGGTTTAAACTTGCGGATATCCGTAGCCATAATCATCGCTTGTTGTTGTAAGCGTTCGCGCACTTCTTTATTGTCGGATTCATGTGTATATGCGTAAATCCATGCGGATGCAACCATCAAAATGATAAGCAAAAAGATGGTATACCAAGACATAATTTTAAAGGTTAGGGGCAGCCGATTAAATAAATCGGTGGCTGCCCCAGACATGGTATCTAGATCTCGGTGAGGATCATTAGTTTTCTGTTTTGAGGACATACCCTACTCCACGAACCGTTTGAATGAGTTTTACATTCTCATCAGTATCAATTTTCTTGCGCAAATCTTTAATGTATACGTCGATAAGGTTAGAGTAGCTTTCATAATCGTATTCCCAAACATGGTCAAGGATTTGTTGACGAGATAATACGATATTTTCGTTACTTGCTAAATAGAATAATAGGTCGAATTCTTTTGCAGTCAATGTAATTGTTTCGCCGTCGCGTTTAACAGTACGTTGAGGAACATTGATGGTAAGTGGACCTACATGGATATCGTTTTGTGCATGACGCGCATTACGACGAGCCAATGCATAAATACGAGCAGTTAACTCTTCAAGATCGAAAGGCTTTACAAGATAATCATCTGCACCAGTGTTAAGGCCTGTAACTTTATCTTGCAAGGAATCCTTTGCTGTTAAAAGCAATACAGGTGTTGTATTACCGTCGTTACGCATTTGTGCAAGAGCACTGATACCATCGAGGATTGGCATCATAATATCCATTACGATAACGTCATAGCTAGATGTGTTAACGTAATCGATCGCTTGTTGCCCATTGAAGCATGTATCAACTGTCATATTTTCTGCACGTAAATATTTAGCCGTGATACCATTCAGCATTTCTTCGTCTTCTACAAGTAAAATTTTCATTCTCTGTTCTCCTTATGTATGATTTAAAAATATAGCTCTCCAACTACATTAATTATAGTCATTATATATATATATATAAACTTTCTTTTTTTGAAAGCCACAACACCATATAAGGTGACTATATATATAATATTATATAACTTATTTATCTATTATCATACCTTATACAATAGTAATGAGCAAAAGATGAATGTACATGCGAGTTTACAAGACGTTTCTTCATTTTTGAAAGCCTTAAAAATGGTGAAAGACTGAAACTTAATGAATTCTGCTAATGAATAAAATCTAACTATATCGAAGATTGCCGTATGCGCATAGATGAGGATGATTTTATCGATTTTAGATGATGTGCGATAAATCACTAAAAAAACTTATGATAATTATTATCACAGAAATAAATGCTTGTTATGAACGGAGAAATACGATAATTTTCGATGATTAAATTCGAGGTAAATTTAGTAGGAATTTAATGGATATTAATTATTAGGAATGGTTAGCAATAATTAAAAAGCTAGTGTTTATGCGAATTCTATAGATACCAAAGGAAATAAAAACATAGAAAAATTTCGGAACCGAACTACTTTCGTAAAATCCTTAACTTCTTGTAAAAATTATTCATATAGGTAATTTTTTGACTCCTCTTTTTACCTCAAAAATGCTAAGTGAAATAAATTATCAATTAGATTAATCAAAATTAATTATGCATAATAGGGTTTAGACATGACCTGAAATGCTCTCTATAATTATAGGTAAAGAAATAAGAAAAATCGCATAAGTATGGGGTTTTTCTTGAAAGAAAAATGATTAGGTTATCAAAAATTTTTATAAGTTTTTGAAATGAGATAGTCTAACAGGTTTCTTATTAATAGGTAGTTATGAGGAGGTCATTATGGAACAGTTTGATGTTCTAGTAGTAGGTAGCGGTGGCGCCGGCATGCGTGCGGCTCTTGAAGTAGGTCGTCGCAAAGGCTTAAAAGTAGCTCTTATTACTAAAATTTTCCCAACTCGCTCTGCAACAGCAATGGCGCAAGGCGGTGTAAATGCATGTTTGAACAACGTTGCAGCTGAAGATACAGTTGAAACTCATACTTTCGATACTGTAAAAGGTTCTGACTATCTTGGCGACCAAGATGCAATCGAATTCTTCTGCTCTCGTTGTCCAGAAGGCGTACTTGAAATGGACCACATGGGTGCTCCATTCTCCCGTACTGAAGAGAATAAAATTGCGCAACGTAACTTCGGTGGTCAATCCTATCCACGTACTTGCTACTCTGCGGATAAAACTGGTCACGTTATTTTGCACACAACTTACGAACAATGCTTGAAAGAAGGCGTACACTTCTTACAAGAATGGTATCTTTTAGATCTTGTTAAATCTGCAGAAGGTCACGTTGGTGGCGCTGTAGTTTGGAACATGAAAGAAGGTAAAGTAGAACAAATTAAAGCGAAAGCTATTATCTTGTCTACTGGTGGTGCAGGCCGTATCTTCTGGACTCGTACTACAAACCCATTCCTTTCCACAGGCGATGGTATGGCAGCAGCATTCCGCGCTGGTAACGGCTTGAAAGATATGGAAATGATCCAATTCCATCCAACTGGTCTTGGTCGTACTGGTATCTTGATGTCCGAAGCGGTTCGTGGTGAAGGTGGTTACCTTCTTAACGCTGAAGGCGAACGTTTCATGAAAAAATATGCGCCTAACAAAATGGAATTGGCATCTCGTGACGTTGTAGCGAAAGCCATCGAAGATGAAATCGCTGCAGGTCGTGGTTTCGGTTCTGGCCTTAACGCATATGTAGTAGCTGACCTTCGTCACTTGGGCCCTGAAGTTATTATCGAAAAACTTCATGGTATCCGCGACTTAGCTATGTGCTTCGAACATTGCGATCCATTGACTCAACCGGTACCTATTCGTCCTACATGTCACTATACAATGGGCGGTATCGACGTAGTGGATTACAAAACTTGTGCATGTGAATTGCCTGGTTTGTTCGCTTCTGGCGAAGCATCTTGTATCTCTATCCACGGTGCGAACCGCTTGGGTGGTAACTCCTTGGCAGACGGCGTAGTATTCGGTAAAGTATCCGGTGCTGGCGCAGCTGATTATGCTGAAACACATGAACAACCTAACGTAGATGCGGAACTTGCTGCAGCTGCAAAAGCTTGGGAAGCTCGTTTCACAGAAGTAACATCCCGTGAAGGCGGTCGCCCGGTTGTAGAAATCCGCGATGCATTGGCTGATGCAATGTGGAATAAAGTAGGTATCTTCCGTAATGAAGAAGGTATTACTGAAGCCTTAAAAGAAATCGAACAATTGATTGAAGATTATAAAACTTGCTATGTAGGTGACCCTGAACGTACTTACAACATGGCATTCGTAAACTATTGTGAAATCGGCTCCATGTTAACAGTAGCAAAAGCTATTGCTATGGGCGCTTTACACCGCCGTGAATCTCGTGGTGCTCATATACGTGAAGACCATCCTAAACGTAATGATGAAAGATACTTAAAACATTCTTTGATCAAATTAGGTGCTGACGGTCAATACGAATTAACAGAACGCGACGTAGTGTTCACTAAATACGAACCACAAGAAAGGAAGTACTAAGATGAGACAAATCACCTATCATATTCACCGTTACCAACAAGGTCGCGCGTTTGTACAGACTTTCAAATTCGATTACGAACCTGACCGTACAATCCTCTGGGGCCTTCAAAAAATTAAAGATACACAGGATCCAACTTTGACATTCTTGGCAGCTTGCCGTTCCGCAGTTTGCGGCGCTTGCTCCATTCGTGTAAACGGCGAAGCGATGCTCGGCTGTGAATCTAAAATCGATGAATTAACAGAACGTTATGGCACAGACGAATTGACAATCGCTCCGATCGGCAACTTCCGTGTTATCCGTGACTTAGTTGTTGACTGGGAATCCAAAGTTGATCGTTTGAAAACAGTTGCTCCTTGGATTTTCCTTAAAGCTGAATTCAACGAAGGGGACAAAATCGTTCGCCAAACTCCAGCTGACTTCAAAAAATTCGTTGCTGGTACAGAATGTATCCTTTGCGGTTGCTGTGCGTCTGAATGTAACAAATTGACTGCACGTCAAGATGACTTCTTAGAACCATATGTATTCACAAAAGCTAACCGTTTCGTATTGGATAGCCGTGATGATGCACCTATGGCTCACATTCAACCTGCATTTGACAATGGCCTTTGGAAATGCGTTCACTGCATGAACTGTATCTCCCGTTGCCCTAAACACTTAAAACCTGCTCAAGATATTTCCAACTTGCGTAAAGAAGCTACAAAAGCTGGTCTTACTAACAGCAAAGGCGTTCGCCATGCAGTTGCTTTCAAAGAGGACCTTTACAAAACTGGTCGCTTGAAAGAAGTTTCTATGAGCTTGAAATCTGATGGTGTTGTAGATTCCGCTAAACAAGCATTCTATGCTTTACGTTTGTGGAAACACAGCAAAATCAATCCATTCGAACTTGTAGTACCTCAAAAACCTGTAAATGGTATTGATGGTGTTCGCAGACTTATGAAAGCAGCTGAGGAGGTAAGCAAATAATGAAATACGCATTTTTCCCAGGTTGCGTTCTTGAAAGCGCTGCCAAAGAAGACTACTTAGCAACAGTTGCTGTAGCTAAAAAATTAGGCATCGAGTTGGAAGAACTTGACGGTTGGACTTGCTGTGGCGCGTCCCACGTTCAAGACATCGCTCCAGAAATTACACTTGCTACAAATGCACGTAATATTGCACTAGCAGAAGAAAAAGGTTTGAACCTTTTAACTGTATGTAACACTTGTACTTTGATGCTTCGTGAAGCTAAAAATGAACTTGATGCAAACGAAAAAGAAAAGAACGAAGTTAATAAAAAATTAGCTCAAATCGGTAAACAATACCGCGGTACAACTGATATTACTCATTTCTTATGGGTATTGATCCGTGATTACGGTTTGGACAAATTGAAAGCTAAAGTTGTTAAACCTTTAACTGGTTTACGTGTAGCTGAATACTATGGTTGCCATATTCTTCGTCCTCAAACTGAATTGGGCTTCGAAGATTATCAAATGCCTACATCCTTAGCAGATTTAATCTCCGCTATCGGTGCTACACCAATCGACTTCTCCCGTAAACTTGATTGCTGCGGTTTCCATGCTGTATACCCTGCACATGATTCCGTAATGCAAATGACTGGCTCCATCAACAAAGATGCGGCTACAGAAGGCGCAGATTGCGTAGTTACTCCTTGCCCACTTTGCCAAATGCAACTTGATATGTTCCAAAAAGAAGCTAAAGAAGTTGTTGGCGGTGGCAAAGATATGCCAATCTTGCACATGTCCCAATTAGTAGGTCTTGCTCTTGGCATTTCCCCTGCTGAAATGGGTATGCCTAAACGTCACTTAACTGATACTGCGGCAGTGACAAAATTTGTAGGTTAATTCGTTTGATTTAGACATGATCAGAGTTGGTCTATATAGTAGTCTGAATCTAAACCTATTATCATAATTACCAGAAGAACCCCCTAGCTTAGGCTAGGGGGTTTTTCTTTTCTATAAATAGATTTTTAGTAATGTTAATGGTAATAAGTTTGGATTTAATTGTACTGAATTATAAATCGTGAAATATATATAAATCGATAAATGTAAAATAAATACAGTAAAATACTAACTTTATAAATAAATTTGATTTTGATATCGATTGATAATTGTAGTATAATAAGTATACAAATTGTATACACTTATATGAGTAATAGCTAATATGTTGTAATTCATAAATTATTATAATGTTATATATACTAGATTATACAATATAAATTTGGGAGATATTATATTGGACATGCTAGTCATTATGCTTTGAGAGGGCGTTTAGCATTATAGAGTGTATATACGGGGGGAAATAATGAATGATATGCTATTAGAATATATCGATCGAATGATTGATCAAGAGACAGAACATCGTGTTTTTTCTGTGGATTTTAACAACAAACAGTACTTTGTAAAACAGGATATAAGTAACCATCGCTCTAGTTGGATTAAGCCCGCACCTAGAGCTTCTTTTGATTATGAGTTTTACAAGATTTCTTTTGTGAATACGCAATTGCCAGTAGCTCCTGTTATTGCTGGTTTTAGAGAACATTATTTTGTTACAGAAGCTTGTGGTAAAACGTTAACATATTATAGCCAATTGCCCGCTCAACATCCAGAGGATGATAGTTTGCAGGATATGTTAAGTCATATTTTTTATATGTTTGGCAAGACATTAGGTCAGTTGCATGATTATGGCTTGAGTCATGGCCGTCCTGCTATGCGCGACATTACCTATGAGCCTGAACTAGATAAGATCACATTGCTCGATTGGGAGAATAGCCGTCGTTGGCCTGAGTTAACACCGCAAGGCTGGGATTTACTCGTCTTCGTTCACAGCTTCCTTCGGGAGGATAATTTATCCATTTCGTATCTATATGCTATGATGAATGGCTATAGCTCAGCTTGTACAGCCCGTGAGACAGTGCTACATATAAAAGAAATTTTACGTAAACATGAGTATCTTTTTAAATTCTGTCGTATGTTAAATCCTCTACATTTTGTGGACACTGAAGCTGCTGTTAAAGCATATGACTTTATATTGGCGTTGAAAACCGAATAATATGGATTTGAATAGTACTCGTAATAAGAGCACTTTATAGACCTTTACCGGTGTTATCTAGATTGATGAACTTCTAGATACCATTAGGTAGAGGTCTTTTTCTATTTCAATTCATAGAATTATAGTCAAAGTTCAGTTACTTTCACCATAAGTACCTTAAATAACGGCAAAGGGGTTGTCGAATGAGGACCTTAGGAATATAAGAGGGTGAAAGGAGGTGATACGATGGCTAACATTAAACGCACTAAATTGGTGTTGCGTTTTAACATCGGTACCGAAGATGCACCGAAGTACAAAGACGTAACCTATACTCGTGTTGCAGAAGAAGCGTCTGACGATAATGTGAAAACCGTTGGTAATGCGCTGGCAGCTTTGTATGACCACAGCTTGTCCGACGTGGTCCGCGTCAATGAAGTATCTTTAGGACATTAAGGGTAGAGTTTCTACTCATTCTTGTTTTAGGTGATCCAAACACATTTTATTGCTAGATTCGTACATTCTCAGATAGTCGTAAAGAGGTGTAGAAATAGCAAGTCCACACATTCCCATCCTTATTGATATGAATCGAAGATACGTATATTTGTAATCTAACATGTTTACAGCCTATCTAGATTCGATGAACTTGTTTATGAAACGTGAAAGGAGGCGCCCACATGGCGGAAAAACGCGTTGTATATCTTACATTTTCTACGGTCGGTGGTAAAAGCACATCAGTCACAATTAGTGCTCCTCGTGCTGGAATTACTTTACAAGATGCTAAAACAGCGGCTAATGCGTTAGTGGCTAATAAAGTAATTCTTGGTTCTGGTGATGCAGAATTAGCAGCATTTACTACAGCTCGTGAAGTAAAGACACAAACTACTGAATTGCAATAGTACTGCTTCTATGCTGTAGTCTAGAAAGGTACAAATATAATCTAAAGGTAGTATAAAAGCGATCATGGAGAAATCCTGGTCGCTTTTTTTGCGCATTAATTGAGATATAAATTCAAAATTATTTCAGATTCATAGATTATAATGTTCTCTAAAGTGCTTGTTATACATATAAGATTGGAAAATGTAGTATGATGTGATAGACTTATTAAGTGATTTTATTTATCAATTTATAATAGGGTAGTCTATTTATAATCAGTTTGTTAGTGTAGGAAATTAGTATATAGAATTAAGCTACTTATAAAGGAGGTTTACGATGAAAGAGGCTTGGGAATTATTCTTACATGGTGGATTTGTTATGTGGCCGCTACTAGTGGCACTTATCATAACCGTAGCTATAGCGATAGAACGTATAGCTTATTATCGACAATTGAAGCGGGAAATGTTTGCTTTGAATGATGCATTAGAAGAGAGCGAAATAAATTGGCAATCCTTATTAACTAGCTTAGAATCTAAATATACAGCTAATATTTCGTATAATCTGACTCGCGTGCTTGGACAGTGTCATGATCGCAATGTATTGCAATCCAAAATGGAGGATATGGTGGCCCATGTTTATACGCACGCTTCCCGTGGTCTTGATTGGCTCTCTACCATTGTTACGATAGCACCATTATTAGGATTGCTTGGTACTGTAACGGGGATGATCGGTGCCTTTCAGGTGTTCGGTGCTGACGGTGCGATACCTACTGCTATTACCGGTGGTGTGGGGGAAGCCCTTGTCGCAACTGCTTCTGGTCTTTGCGTGGCTATTGTGGCATTGTGTTTTCATGCCGGGTTTACTCATCATGTACGTATGACAATATCTCGTTTAGAAGATTCAT
>CAKQBP010000003.1 GCA_934216375.1 uncultured Veillonella sp. | reverse complement strand
GTACGAGGCCTCTAGTGATACGGGCATATTCCGCCCATTTCGTAATGCACAAGGAAATGATTACATTCGTTATGCTAGGTCCCATAATACCGATGAAAGCAATGGCAATCACCATGTTCGGGAACCCTAGTACCAAATCAATCAAGCGAGATAACCAACGGTCAATGCGAGGTGTAGAGAATCCTGCTAACCCACCAATAGCGATGCCGATGGCCCCACTAATGCCAATGATGGTAAAAGCAATGCCTAACGAAGCTTTACCGCCATAGAGAATCCGAGACCAAACATCTCGCCCTAACTGATCAGTACCTAATAAGTGAGTACTGCTTATGTCTTGTAAGCGGTCTGCCACACTAGTCGTCTCCGGATCGAATGGTGCTATATAGGGAGCGCATAAGAAAAATACAATCCACAGAGCTGCTAATACCAACATAACGTATAAAGTATAGGGCTTTTGTCTATTCATAAGAGCCTCCTTTTATAGCGGCTCTTCGCTTCGGATTCAGCCAAACACTTAATACATCAATGATGATATTAATCACGATGAACACCAAGGTAATCCAGATGATATAACCTTGCATCAATACATAATCGCGAGCCATAATGCCCTGCACCATCATATAACCAATACCTTTTATGGAGAATACCGTTTCAATAACGGCAGAGCCACCTAGCATAGCGCCCATAGTTACTCCCATCATAGGCAGCAATATAAGACCTACATGAGGGAATATATAACGGGTGTAGACCATCCATTCTGGCAAGCCTAATGCTCGTGCCCCCTGTACAAAGGGCTGTCGTGATACTTCTAAAATAGCATTGCGCAATCGACGAATGTAGAGACCACATATCCATAAAGCAAGGGTTACTGCGGGCAGAACATAGGCAGAAAAGCCATTGGTATTCGTTACCGACACTAGCTGTAATTTAACACCGAATAAGTACAGTAATAATAAACCGACCCAGAACCCAGGGATTGCTAACGCTAAGAATGTAACGAGACGAACCCCATGATCAATCCATGAGTCTTGATACTTTGCAGATAACATACCGAGCGGTATGGTCACCACTATCCCCATAACAAGAGCTAAGGATACTAGCCCCAAGGTATTTGGCAAGGCACCGCCAAGAATGGTCGCCACTGGTAAAGCGTACAGAATGGACTCACCAAAGTCCCCTTGTACAATTTGACCTAACCAACGTAGGTATTGCTGCCACCAAGGGTCATTGAGCCCTAACTGCTCTCGTATCTGTGCAACTACAACTGGATCTGGTGTAGCTCCTAGAAGATTAAACTTCATCGACACGGGATCAATAGGAGATAATTTTATCAATACAAATGTACCGATAGTAACCACCAATAAAATACCTACAATACTTGCCAAACGCTGTAGTATTAATCGATACAACACATCACCTGCCTTCTTTATCACAAAATAGCTATATTTATATTCTATCAATGTAATACTTAGATAGATATACCCATATGGGTATTTAGAATCATTATCATTATGAAAGTTTTGCATACCAATAAAAACGGCCCCTCATATGAGGAGCCGTTCCATATAAAACCCTTACAGTGTCCATGCGAGTGCTTCACCACAGCTCGCATGCCTATCCCATTAGGCCTGGACTTGTATATTATTTTGTATGTTGTTTTGGAGCTACTGTATTAGCAACGATGGCTTTAGCCATGTCACGAGTTACAGGCCGTTCAAAATACATCCCATGAGTTTGTCCGTCTTTTGTCCAACCTATGAGATATACCATTTTATTACCGCCTTTGAAAACAACCTTTGTGCCGTTTACTTTTTCATTAGCTGTTACACGAAAATCGTTATAATCGCCGCTGATATCTTCTTTTATTTCATTGGCTATACGATGGACGATGCGTTTGCCTGCAGCTTGATTACGAGTAGCATCTTCACCAGCTTGGTAAACATAAACCACTTGCAATACATCCTTATCAATAGTACTTACAGATTCAATATTGTAACCCACAGGTAATACCTTAGGCATTTGAGGTGTAATGTTCATATATTTAGCCGCTTCATCTACAGTAGAAAACTCATGAAACGGACTTGGCATACCAACCATTGGCGCTTCTTGTTGAGCTACCACAGATTTAGGTTGATCTGGTTTTACATCAAGAGTACCTTGAGCACCAACAACAGTATAAGAACCTACACATGCACAAGCAACTGCCATCAATACAAATTTCTTCAACATTAATATAATCTCCGCTCTCTTACAAATACATCTGTACAAATACAACACATGTATTAAGAATATTATAATATAAAAATACATTTTATAAAATATTCTTTATCAAAACTTTTTTATAATTATATCCTAAATGATAGGAAATTTCAAGTAGTTATTTCTTATATAAAGCCTTGAGTTCTATATTAGCTACTATACAAATCTATATTCCAAATGGATAGTGAGACGCTAACAAGAAGTATCTATTTCTATATATAATCCATTCCTATCTACTATTTGGCAGTAGCTAGGTAATTAAATTTTGGCCCGCTGAGCTTAAACTCGAAGCTAGTCAAATCCACCTCGCCAACACATGCATCGCTATCATAAAGGGTAAGCAAAAAGTCTGCAGTCTGTTCACTGCTATGATACTTTTCAAATGAAGCATCGTAATCAAATCCATTTTTACCTGAAGCTACATCACAAAACTCGCTTTTAGTAGCCGCAGGCGCTAAGATTTTAGCCTGCATGTTAGCATCCGTATCCTGTACAAGCTCATGATACAAGCCCTCTGTGAAAGCACTTACAAAAAATTTTGTTCCACAATACGGTACTACGCCGGGCGCTAAAAAATAGCCACCCACGGAGGAAACATTTATCAACTGTGTTTGTTTACATTTATAATCTCGCACGAATAAACTAGAAAGTATCGCAAGTGCAGTTACATTTAAATCTATCATTTTTACCATTTTTTGAATATCATGATTCCCCATGAATCCAAAATCGCCAAAGCCTGCATTATTGATAAGAGCCTTTAACTCATAGCTTTTAAGGTCATCCCAAAGTGCTAAAACATTTTCGCTACGCGAGAGATCACAAGGTTTTACAATAACGTCCGAATCAGGCGAAATGTTAGCAATCTCGTCTTTCAAATTTTCTAATAATTCTGCTCTCCGTGCAATAACGATTAAATTTTCTCCACGACGTGCAAAAGCTTTTGCCGTAGCTGCTCCTATGCCTGAACTTGCTCCTGTAATAACGATATATTTTTTCATTTTTTTGCCTTTCCTTTATAAATAAGAGTATCCGGCTTTATTGCACTTGCTTTGCCTCCTTAGTTAACATATGAGTCCTTTACTCAACTTTCACATTAAATCATAGGATGTTTTATTTCTTATGTACCATAAACCCAGCTGCTTGTTGATTTGCCATGATTGTGACATCAGAAATTTGCAAGCGTTTAGGTTGATTTGTTACGTATAGTACAACGTCCGCCACATCCTCAGGTTGGATTGCATCGATGCCGGCGTAGACGGCTTTAGCTTTTTCCGCATCACCGTGAAAGCGAACTTCACTAAACGGAGTCTCTACGATACCTGGTTGAATGGTTGTAACCTTAATATCCGTTGCAATCGTATCCATGCGAATACCATCGCTCAACATCTTAACTGCGGCCTTTGTAGCGCAGTAAACAGCACCACCTGGATATGCGTATATACCAGCAGTAGAACCCATATTCACAATATGGCCTGCGTTTTTATCAATCATATAAGGTAGTACAGCCTTTGTTACATATAAAAGGCCTTTCACATTCGTATCAATCATAGTTACCGCATCATCAACAGTACTATCTTGGAATGGATCTAAGCCTTGCGCAAGACCTGCGTTATTTACAAGGACATCAACACCACCAAACGCTTCAATTGCTGCTGGAACCTTGCTTTCAACATCCTCACGACTACGCACATCAAGAACCAAAGTTTCAACGCGCACGCCATATTCCTTAGACAAACGAGCCTGTACCTCAGCCAACACCTCAGCACGGCGGCCAGAAATCAAAACATTATCGCCATACTTGGCATACGCCTCGGCAATACAAAGACCAATACCAGACGTTGCACCAGTAACAAAAACATTACGAGCCATAAGAACCTCCTTATCAATCCGAACTATATCTATAGCCTAATTATACCACTTTAATAAGTAATAGACTCTAGGCCACGCCCCTATTCCAAAAATGATATGTTGCGTATCTGTATTTAATGCAACACCGTTTGAGCTCTACCGTATCATAAGAAAATAAATAGGGATACCTATTCGAAGCCGCCTTGGGCGCTATGCGTACCCATGAAGGCTGAGGATAGGTATCCCTATGTCTTATTTAGTCTGATAAGTAGAGCTCAAATACTATGTCTTTTATTTCAAATGCGCCAACATATCATTTAACACTTCCATGCAATCCCCCACTATCCCATAGTTAGCGTGTTGGAAAATTTCTGCATTTGGATCGTTGTTAATAGCCACGATTGTGTCAGCACCAGAGATACCGCTCACGTGTTGAATAGCACCGGAGATACCGAATGCCAAGTATAGTTTAGGGCTTACAGTTTTACCTGTTTGGCCTACTTGGTATGGCAATTCGATCCAGCCCTTTTCTACCAGAGGACGTGTAGCACCTACAACGCCGCCGATAGCATCGGCAAGTTCGTAGAGCTTATCGAAGTTTTCTTTGGAACCCATGCCGCGACCGCCGGCCACGATGATATCCGCCTCTTGGATGTTGTAACCATCTTTGCTGAACGGAATGAAATCGAGACGCTTCATGCGAATATCTTCAGGTTTAAGGTCAAATTGTTCAATTTGAATACGGCCCCAGCTATCTGCAATGCGTTCTGGCTTTTTAAATACATTAGGACGGACAGAGCCCATTTGTGGACGATGATTTGGAGAAATAATTTCAGCTAAAATATTGCCACCCAAGGCAGGACGCGTCCATTCTACAAGGCCTTCTGTAGTATCTACCGTCAAAATGGTACAGTCAGCTACGACACCATTTTTCATGCGACCTGACATGCGAGGTGCCAAGTCACGGCCATTATTCGTAGCGCCAATCAAAAGGATATTAGGCTTATGGTCTTCAAAGAAATCTGTCAAAACCTTTGTATAGCCGTCTGTTGTATAGTATTTCAAAAGAGGGCTTTCAAAAACGTGAACAATATCGGCACCATGCGCCACGAGTTCCTCAGCCTCGGATTGAACATTCTCACCAAGAAGCATAACTTGAACGAGTTGCCCCAATTCCTTAGCGATTCGACGAGCTTGACCGATAAGTTCGTACGTAACAGGATGCACTACGTCATCGATGGTATCGGCTACGACAAAGACATCTCTATATTCATCAAAATTTGTCACTCCCATTATCGATCACCTCCTTTGGAACCTTCTTCACCTTTAACGGCCGCTAACGCCTTAAACTCACTAGAGGATACACTTTCAACAGTGGCAGCCCGCTGCACAGGATCTTTTACATCCACGCCCTCATCGTTGTTATCTACAGGCTCATCCACAGGTTCTTCGCTAGGCACCAATAGATGAGAAAACTTTTCCGGCTTGATATTATAGGCCAATTCAAGAACCTTTTTAGCCCCTTCCTCCACGGATGAAAGCATTTCTACCTTGCCGCGAAGCGGTGGTTGATATACCTTACGAACGCGCGTAGGAGAGCCATTGAGACCAATACGGCTTTCATCAATATTAGGCATATCACGCAATGTAATATGGGAAATTTCATAACGTTTCGCGTAAATAGAGCTCCAGAGACCTGGTTGGCGTGGCTCATTGAGTTCAGCCGTAGCTGTTACCAATAGTGGTAATGGGGCCTCAATCACTTCATAACCATTTTCATGCTCTCGTTTTACAATCGCCTTTTGAGCCGCCTGATCTACGGTCAACTCACAAGCATACGTAGCTTGTGCCATGCCTAGTTCCTCCGCAATTTGAGGACCTACTTGCGCCGTATCCCCATCGATAGCCTGCTTGCCGCAGAAAATCATTTGGAACTCGCGATTCATTGTCCGTTGAATATGACGGATGGCAGAGGCAATCGTATAGCTTGTAGCCAATGTATCGGCACCACCGAAAGCACGGTCTGTAATGAGCACTGCATCGTCTGCACCGAGGGACAAACACTCGCGAAGTGCCGCCTCAGCTTGAGGAGGCCCCATAGTGACAACGGTTACACGACTACCTTCATATTGGTCTTTTACCGCAAGAGCTGCCTCTAACGCATGCATATCGTAAGGGTTTACAATACTAGGCAGACCTGTGCGGATGAGATTATTCGTTTCCGGATCCAGCTTAATCTCAGATGTATCTGGAACCTGTTTGATACATACTAATAACTCCATACACTCACCCCTGTCTAAATTCTACGCCCTTAGCGTTACGCGGATATTTCCAAGTTTTTACGATTGTTTCGCCACAGAGAACACGGCAGGTACCGCACTCAAGACACCCAGCGAAATCAAAGGCTAAATCACCATTTTCTTGTAATGTATATAGACCGGCAGGACAGCCGTTTACGAGTTTCATTTTCTCTTCCAAGCTAAAGCCGGCGCCATCCACAATGATATGAGGAGACGTTTCATCTACATAGTATTTATTGGCGCCCAAGCGCTCTTCTAGTTTCATAGGGAACGCACCCCTTTCCAAGCATCACGAATCAAGGTAACTAAACCAACATCACTTACACTACCCATCAATTTCTTCATCATTGGGACTGCACCATCACCATTTACAGTGAATACATCGCGCATCACATGATTCACAAGAGCTGGATACTCTTTGAATATGCGAGGGTTTGATGCGAGGAAGGCAGGCATATTTTTATAAAGCTTCATATCCTTATATAACCATGAATTTTTGATTTGACGTTCATACAATTTAGCAACACGCTCCATGTTTTCATCGCGCAATGCTACATTAACCGCATCGGCTGCACACATGCCAGATTCGATGGCAAGGTCCATACCACGAATGGTATACCCCAAGTTCATACACATGCGCGCCGCATCACCGACGATAACATATCCATTACCACCCAATGTAGGCAGAGCTTTAAACCCGCCTTCAGGTACGAGATGCGCACTATGCTCCTTCAATTGACCATTTTTTAATAATGGTGCAATTCTTGGATGGCTTGTGAAAGCTAATAGCATTTCATCTACCGATTTATTGGCTTTGCCGATATCTTCAAGGCCTACAACCATACCTACGGAAAGACTGTCTTTATTCGTGTAAATAAAGCCACCACCCAATAGACCATCGGTCATATCGCCCAAAGTAAGCCACGCCATCCCCTCATCGCCAGATAGCATGAGGCGATTTTCAAGATCCTCTTTTTTGAGTTTATATACTTCTTTCACCCCTACAGCCATTGTTTTTGGATCTGTAGGACCTGTAAGACCAGCCTGTTCCAATAATAATGTATTAGAACCTTCCGCTATGACAACTAGTTTTGCATATACTTCGTCATCGTGACAGCGAACACCTATTACGCGGCGACGTTTTCCTTCACCTTCAGTAATAAGTTCAGTTACCTGTACATTAGATACGAGAAGAGCACCTTTTTTCTCCGCCTCTTCTGCTAACCATTTATCAAATTTAGTACGCAATACTACGTAGGATTCTTCATTAGGTTCACCATCTTGGTAACTGTACTCGATAGTGGTCATTTCATTGCCTGTACCAATAGAAATGCGCTCTTTTGTCACCTTTCGTTCCAACGGCGCACGGTCTCTAAAGTCCGGTACAAGACGCTCCAAAGAATGTGTGTAGATGCGCCCACCCATCATATTTTTAGCACCTGGTGCGGTGCCGCGTTCGATGAGTAAAACTTTTACCCTCTGCTCCGCTAAGCGTAATGCTGCCGCAGAACCCGCTGGTCCTGCGCCAACAACGATAACATCAAATGTTTCATTGCGATCAATTGCCATATACTCAGCTCCTTTAAATGAAAGCTTAGACTTACATAAGTTCATATAGTATATATATTTCTCTATTTAGAACCAAAATACCTTTAAAAATTATCACAGAAAGATGAATATATTCTATATTTTTCAGAAATATATTATAATAGTCTATATATGTTGTATATATACTCATTATATATTAATACTAATGTATACTTTTCCTTCTAGATGAGTGCAATAAAATTCATCAATTCGTGAATTTTATAAGTAAGTCTAGCTTTCATAGTAAAAGTAGCGTATGATAAAGGTAGCAAAAACCCTATACGGAGCAAGACGCGTATAATACGACCGCATAATGCAAGTCCACGGTCAAGGTTAGGAACTCGTTATTTTTTAATTAAGAGGAGGCCCTATGGACCCGTTAAAAATCTTGAAAGCATTATCAAATCCGCATCGGTTAGATATTATATTGTGGCTAAAACACCCAGAGAAAGAATTCGGTGTACAAGTACACTCTAACACTCTTATCGATTTCCCTCATAGTGTGAGCGTTAAGAGTATCCAAAAGCGCTGCGGTGTATCGCAATCTTCTATTTCTACATTTATGAGCATCTTAGAGAATGCTGAACTTGTGGAATCGCGCAAAATCGACCAATATACCTATTTTCGTCGCAACGAAAAGGTTGTTCACGAATTTGGCGAATGGTACAACAAAGAAGTATCCATACAGTCTGACAAAATTGACAAATTATTAGAAACGGTTATCTTAGAAGATACATCATATCCATCAATTGATGAAAGCTCCATACCTAGCGAGCAACTGGCAGTCGAAATACGTACTAAGGGACCGCAGCATGATGAAGAAAGTAAATAAAAGCCCTTCCCTACTTACCATATCTAGGGAAAAACGAAAAGAGCTATAATATTCAAAATTATAGCTCTTTTTTATGTGATACTATACCACTTATAGTATATATACAACTCATAACGTAAAAAGAGTGCCTTCCCATTTGGGAGGGCACTCTTTACTTTTATACATTTCGTTGTGCTTCATAAGCTCTGAATAGTTTAGATAATAATTCAGGAGCCAATCGCAATAGCTCTGGGTTTTCACAGAAAGACACACGCAATTGTGTTTTACCAGGGTTATCATTGTCATTTTTACCGCTATAGAAGCCATTGAGCGGTGCCATGAGAAGTGTATATTCCTTGCCGTCATCAAGGCTTACTGCACCGTGTTCGGCACACCAAGAAGCAAATTCTACACCATCAAAGCCAGGTTTTGCAACCTTTCTCACGTCGATTACAAAGTAAATAGACGCTTCAGGGCGAGACACGATAAAGTCCGGTTCTGCCTCTTTAAAACCTTTGTGGAGTTCAAAGATCATTTGACGATAGTAGTCGCGTTGTTGCTCATACCAGTTGTGCAATTGCGCATAGGACTCATGTTTCAAAGCACCAAAAATATATTGGCCCAATGTATTAGCGCTAAGATTTGCCGTATATTCCGCAACAGATTTTTCATAACATAATTTATTATCTGTAATGATGGCTCCAATGCGAAGTCCACACGCATTCCAAACCTTACTAGCTGTTTCAAGGCTAATACGGCGACCTTCGATGCCAGGCACATCTTTATCGGTTAAGGCCCAAATACTAGATGTTTCTTTCCCTTTTTCATAAGCCAATTCACGGTACGCTTCGTCAGAGATGATCCATAAATTATGTTTAACGCACAATTTAGTATATTCAATAAGCGTTTCTTTGCTAAATAATTGACCAGTAGGATTGTCATAAGGAATGATAAGCAACGCACCAGGTTTGGTGTCGATAATGCGCTTCTCTACAGTCTCTACGGACGGCAATTCGAACTCACCATTTTCATTGAGCTCCCGTTCTACTGTTACGGTTTTACGGCCTATGCGAAGACCTACTGCATCATAATTTGTATAAGAAGGATTGAACATCAAGAGAGGGCGTTCCTCTTCGCCGGCACCACCACATACGCCGAGCATGATAATTTCCATCGCCATGGATGCACCATCTGTCACGAGTACATCAAGGCCTGTCGTATCAAAACCTTGACTGCGCAAAATATGTAGAAATGCTTCACGGCATTCATCAGTGCCCGTAGTTGGTACATATGGCACAATGCCATTGTGGAACGGACTATTAACACCACCCAAATCAAACAACCTACGCTGCATGGCGGGATGCATAGGACGCATTACATTGCCAATAGAACCATTCACCAAGATAGGTGGGTTCTTACGTTCCAAGAATTTAATTTGTCCTAGGCGAATGCCAGACGGCTTGCGAGCCATCATATACGGCGATAATTCTGGTTGTTTCATTTCGATCCAACTCCTCTAAAAATCAACCTTCTCCATGGGAAGGTTTTGATAACTGTGAAAGTAACAAAACACTTACTATACAAGCAAATATACGTTTACATCACAAAACATAAACTATGAATACCTATAGATAGATACATAATATTATAGAGCTTTTACTATAGAAAATCTATAGTTTTATAACATATACTTATTTACCTATACCCAATTTATCGGTTATTGAAAATAACTCTCATGGTTCTTAGTGCGGTCTCAATATATCATCAAAAATTATAATAAAAATGAAAGAGCCTAACGAGAGGCTCTTTCACCATGATATAGATTACATTTTGAAGCTATACAAATAACTATGTTGTAATTGTCAATTATTAGTATAGCTTTATAATCGAACGATTACAGCAGTTATATCTATTAGCCATTGCAGTAGTTATATCTATTAGATAGTCACTTCTACTCCTAGACGGAAGTTGCGACCTTGACCTGGCCACCAGTCACCAGGGTTGCCCCAACGAACGCTAGATTGTTCTGCATAGTATGTATCAAAGATATTATTGATACGACCAAATATAGTAACATTTTCGCGTACACGATAGTTAGCGCTGATATCCGCCAACCAGTACGTTTTACGTGGGAATACATTATCTGCAGGGCCAGGACGGTTGATGATACCGCGAATATCCAAATGAGCATCCCATTTAGCATCGTTGTAATCAAGGCCTGCATTAACAGCATGTTTTGGCACATACCCATCGCGATTTGCTTTGCGAGTTGGTGTCGCATCAATATGAGTATACGTATAGCCAAGGCGTGCGGACAAGTGGTTCGTCAATTGTTTACGCACATCCGCATTGATGCCACGAGCTTTTTCAGTGTCAAAATTGCGATATTGACCTGTGAAATTTGCCGGATCAGTCATAACCCAACCGATTTTATCCTTCGTACTACGGCTGAAGAAGCTAAGATTACTATTCCATGTTTTACCGAATTTGTGGTGTACACCTAAATCAAATTCATGACCTGTTTCCGGTTTCAAATTGCGGTTGCCATTGAAACCATCAAATAATTGGTATGGTGTAGGTGCCAAGAAGTACTCTTTATACGCAGCATACACATTTGTCTTCTCATTTACATCATAGCCGAGGCTGATGGATGGAGATGTATGAGTACCGAAAGAGGAATGGTGGTCAACGCGGATACCAGGCGTTACAGTCCACTTAGGAGCAAATCTCCATTCATCTTGAACAAAATAAGATGTATTCGTAAGCTTCACGCCGCCCATGTTAACCACTTTATCTTGACGCCAGTCAAAGCCGCCTACTACAGTATGGTCTTTTGCTTTATACGTAACTTGATCACCAATACCACGAGTCTTCACATCCGTTAAATACCCATCATATGTTGTTTTATAATGATTGTTCATCAAGTATAATTGATGACTCCAACGATTGCTGATTTTGTTGTTCCAAATCGCACGCAAGGAGTCATTTGCTTCATTACCATAACGAATGTGATTGAGAGCACCCAAATGGTCGGAGTACATTACATCACCACGATATGTGTCGTAAGCTATTTTTACATCGTTCTTATCATTGATTTTATTGCCCACCATGAAAGATGCAGTGTGGCTGTTGCCATGTTGAGGAATGCGCACACCATGACCATCTTTGTAGGAACCAATGATATCTTTTTGTACGCCTACACGCCAATACCAATCTTTTTTGCTACCTTCGTTGGTAATTGCGTATTGCTCTAAATCATTGCTACCGCCCATCACACGAAGTTTAGTTTGTACACCTTGCTCAGGTTTTGCAGTAATTACGTTTACTACACCACCGATCGCACCGGAACCATACAATGTAGAGCCTGCACCACGTTGAACTTCAATGCGATCAATGCTAGACATATCTTTTAAAATAGTCATCGGCGGGTTTACACCAGCTGCGCCCATATTGATGCCGTCTACCAAGTATAATACTTGGTCAGACCCATTGATGCGGAATGCATTGGAGTTCGTGTAACCTACGCCACCACCGTACGTATTAATATCTACGCCCGGTACGATGTTCAAGGCTTCGTTCATATTCGTAGCATGGCGCTCACGAATATCGTCACCTGTTACTACGCCTACACTAGCTGGCACTTCTGAAAGCTGTTGTTCACTACGAGTTGCGGTAACAACAATGGTATGCGCTTCTTTCGCATCACCAGCTTCAACAGCTAATACATTAGAAGCACTCAATGTGCTACCAAATACGAGAGCTAACCCTACGTACATGGATAATCGTTGCATTCTTGATACTTTCATAAAAACCTCCACACATACATTTACATACTATATATATTTTGTGCCATAGAAACCATTGCCCGTGTCATAAATTGGGAATAACTCATGACCTGCGAGGAATCTACGAGGAACACACGACGATTGGCGATGGCCTTAACCCCTTGCAAAGCAGGGTCAGAATAGAGCTGTTCTGCCATTGCCGGCGTAGTACCATCCGAAGTATAGGCCACCGATGGGATGATGATAATGTCTGGATTCGCTTTAATTAAATCCTCTCTCGTCCCATTATCAAAGGGTCCCAAACCTAGTTGCGCAGCCGCGTTGGTAACCTTCAGATATTTAGTCATATCATCAAAGGTTGATCCCTTGCCGCCGGTTAAACCAAATTGCGTATAAAATGCCACTACAGGGCGCTCACCGGTATGTTTATTCGCTATTTCTTCAACGGTTTTCAAATCTGCATCCATGCTAGCGATCATCTTTTCATCAGAAGCATGTAAAAGTCCAGCAATTTCATGGATAACTGCTTTTGCTTCCTCTACCGTAGTCGGAGTCTTATAGACGTAAACAGGAATTTGCATATTTCGCATTTCCCCAATCGCATCTGGAGACATCCAGTTTGGAACTAACACTAAATCAGGTTGTACAGATAGCATGGATTCAGCAGTTGCTTTCACATGTTTCTCAACCTTGGTAGACTCGTCAGGCACATTGTTAGGTACCGTGCCAACAGCTGCCACTCGGCTCGGATCAACCAAAGATAACACGATATCCTCTGTACTGGCAGCAATAGGGACGATTCGCTTCGGCTCACTAGGCACCGTAACAGTTACACCAGTGCCATCCGTAACTTGATGTGTCGTGCCCGTTGTCCCCGTCTGCGTAGGACCACAGCCGACCACTAAAAGTACCATCATTACTATGGTACATATGATAGAAATTCTTTGTTTCATGCTAACGACCTTCTATAACCCCTTCCATGGAAATAAATAATGATTGTAAATCCTGTAATATTTCAGGCGATGCATTCCAATAGCCACGTTGAGAAGCCTCTAGCAAGGTTTCTGTAATGCGCTGTAAGGCCCAAGGATTTACATTGCGCATCCAGTCTTGTACTGTCTTGTCTAAAGCATACTTATTAGCATACCCTTCATAGACCCAGTCTGGTACGACATCACTCGTAGCATCCCAACCAAAGGTATGGGATACGACATTCGACATATCCGATGCCCCTTTGTAGCCATGTTTCATCATGGCTTGAATAAATTTAGGGTTCTGCGTTTCCCCTTGCACGACGCGGCGAATTTCGTCACCTAAAGGCCTCATCACAACACGACTGCGGTCTGAGCTATCCCCCACATAGGCGCGCGGTGCACTGCCTTTCGCAGTTCGTACCGCTGCAATAAGACCACCGTGATAACTATAATAATCATCAGCACTCAAAATGTGCGTTTCCCGATTATCTTCGTTCTTAATGGTTACATCCATCGTAGTTAATCGCCGTTGGAATAGCCTCATATCCTGAGGAATGTCCTCATGCAGGTGAAAGCTACTCCACTTGCTGTAAACTTGTGCAATGTCGCTTAAGGACTCCCAATTTTTCCCTTCAATCAGGGCACCCACACCCGTGCCATAGGCTTGTGGTGGGTCGCCAAAGATACGAAGGCGCGCCTTTTTAGTGGCTAGCATAGGATCTTCACCTTGTTCAACAAGCCAATCCACATCATCATGAATATGCTTTTTCACGTAGTTGTCTTCCAAGGACTCTTCTAATTCTGCCACCATTTCAACGGCCTTGTCGAGCCAACTAATGGCAGTAGGCATCATGTCTCGAATAAGACCACTGATGCGGCCCATCACATCGATACGAGGGCGTTGTAATTCATCTATCGGAATGACCTCGAGACCTGAAATACGACCGTTAGATTGCCATTTAGGACGAACCCCCAACAAATAGAGGAATTCACCTAAACACTGACCATGACTTCTAGAGTTGCTACTAGCCCATAAGATAATCCCTATCGTCTCGGGATAGCGCTGTTCATTTAAAATATAATCAGCCATAACTTGATCTGCAAGCTCTATACCTAATTGGTAGGCTATCTTTGTAGGCAAGGCTCTCTCATCTAAACCATAAAAGTTACGACCCGTAGGTAATACATCGACTTGACCACTCGATGGGGCTCCACCGGGGCCAGGCTCAACATAGGTTCCTTGTAACGCTTTAGAGATAGAGCTGAGCTCATTTTTGGTTTGACCTAATTTAGGTATATACTCACGAACTATGGCATCTACCAAAGGCTCTAAACTTTGAGGAGCCTTATAATCTGGTTTATGTATAATATTAGACACAAACGCTCGTAATTCCTGCCAAATTTTATCGATAATTACATTATTACGGATTCCGTCATCATTGACTTCGCCAGCATGTTGCTCTAGATACGACCAATCATACCCTAACTCAGCGGCTAGCGTTTCAAGACCTGATGCATTATCCCCTTGAGGGGTCCGTATGATAGCAGTAATAAATTCTTCTAAATCTGTCCCCTCAGGGCCTTGACCCAAGATATGTAACCCATTGCGCATTTGCATATGCTTTAAGTCGCTTAGCTTTTCGTGAACTTCTGTAATTATATCGTCCACCACCATAGTAGTCCCCTTTTCTTCATCGATAAGATGACAGACCAGGGCCTTTTCGCGAATCACTTCGCCTATGTCAGCTACACTCTCAGGATGCTCCTGTTCAAAATGACTATGCTCATCTAGTAAAGCTTCTAGCTCTTCAAATTCATCGTAGAGCCCCGCCGTCGTCATCGGTGGTGACAAGTGACCCACTAAACAGGCTGAACTACGCCGTTTTGCTTGTATACCTTCCCCAATGATGGTTGTCCAATACGGATAAATATTCGGTAAACTTGAGATGCCGATTTCAGGATAACAACTAGCGCTGAGGCCGGCTCCCTTGCCAGGCAACCATTCTAAGGAGCCATGTGTGCCTACATGAATGACCGCATCAGCTTGAAAGACATTCCGAACCCAGTGGTAAAAGGCCAAATATTGATGCGGTGGAGGTAAGCAAGGATCGTGATAAATGGCAGATACATCCTCCCCGAACCCGCGCGGTGGTTGCACCGTAATCCACAAATTGCCATTGGAAAAACCTGGTATGATGACTTCATCATCATAGACAAATACATCTCCTGGGGCCTCCCCCCAAGATGTAACCATGGCTTGTTGCGTATCTGCTGGCAGTGTTTCAAAGTATGCTTTGTAATCCTTACTGCTCAAGCGACCTTCAGCCGAAGCTAGCAACTCATCGGTAAGCATGGAGCGGTCGTTTGTCATGTGGGATGTAACAATGTCCATTAAATCTGCACTCGTATCAGGCACAGAATCTATCGTATAACCTTCCTCTTTCATCTGTTCTAATAATCGTAGCACCGACTCAGGTGTATCAAGGCCTGCTGCAGAACCAATATTAGAATTCTTAGGCGGATAGTTATGTAAAACAATGGCTATCTTTCGCTCAGATACAGGAATATGGCGCAGCTTAGACCATTTAATAGCTCGCTGAACGACGGCCGCAATGCGCTCTTTCACGGGTAAATACACATAGTGACCACACTCATCAAAGGTCTGACAGGCCACTACACCGCCTTGAATAACACCATCTAACTCAGGCTGTGATATGGATAAATTCACATCTAACGGCGTAACTCCTTGAGGATTCTCAGCCCAAGATTTCTCATCCATGTATATGGTATACCCTTGAATGATAGGTACGTCCTGTAATTTTAGCTCCTCCAAGGTTTGAGCCCCTAAGGACTGGAAGGAGAATTTACAAGTATTGATAAGCACGTCAAAGGGGAATACATCCTTCCCAAAAAGATGGTTCATAGACAATTTCATATTCGGAATGCCTACGCGAGGATTCGAACCGTATTGCCCATAAAAGATAATCGGATTGTACTGATGTTTATAAATTTCTTCAAATAAGGCCTGTTGATAATAAATATCCCCCATAATCCACTCGTCACGGTAAAAGTACACCGCGATGGACGGCCAATCAGGGTTCCCTTCGGCATCCATAAACTCATCATAGGTCTCGTAGATATTGCCTGCTCGCCCCATAATGGCTTGCCACGGAATTCGGTCAGGTTCTTCCCATTCAGAAATTGGTTTTGTACTGAAAGCACCGTTAATGAGCCGCACATAGTTCATGATGCCACTAGTACGACGATAACTTTCAAGACGAATCCGTTTATCCTCATCTATATTACGATACAGAATATCCGTTTTCTTAGGCTCTACCACATCGATCCAGTATTTTGGATGATGTGCATATAGCCATCGCTCAAGGCGCTCTAAGAATGGCGAGTCTAAGCCAACCCCCATGTTTGTTACGAGTACTACATCGGCAGCACGGAGGCGACTTTCAAAATCACCGTCCCAGAGAGGCGGCTTTTTCATATTGCAAATATCCACCTCTCCTTGTATCAATTCAGAGTAGGTAGCAACGGCCTTTTCTATATATTGGATTTGTTTTCCTAAGTTAGAAATATACATGAGTCGACTCATGATCTACCTCCGAGACACTCGCAAAATACGATCTGCCGTAATAGTATCCATGGCATAATAACTGCCATTCATCAATTTACATAATTCCTTAGCCAATCCAAGTTTGATAAAGCCCGTTTCCGTATCGATAACGATACAATCTACAGGCAAAGTACCAAGGATACGAGCCCATTGCTTGGACTCTGCTACAGGGTCCTCATAATCACCCGACGTAGCTCGACCATCGGTGATACATATAATCTGAATTCGTTCCGCCCGATGGGCACGCAACAATCTATCGCACAGGGTATAGGCCATCCGTAAACCGTGAGCTAATGGCGTTTTACCACCTGTAGGCATAGAGGCTAACAGACTCTCTGCTCGCTCTACGCTGCGCGTGAAAGGCAATAACACCTCTGCCGACTCCTTGCGGAATACAATGAGCCCTACCGAATCACGGTGGATATAGGAGTCTCGCAAGAGACTGAGAATAGCCGCTTTAGTGGCCTCCATGCGATGACGCGCCGCCATAGACCCACTGGCATCTACTACGAAGAGCTGGTATGCGCCAATGCGCTTTTCACGGGCTTTTCGGCGATAATCCTGAGGTTTTATCACTATAGATAATCCCTTGCCGCCTTGATCCTTTAATTGCCGGGACTGAGTAGATAGTTTTTCTTGTTCCGTTTTAGTAGCAGCTCGCCATCGTTGGTAGGGTGCTGCTGCACGCAATGTATCGACTAGCGCTAAGTCCTCTAGCGCATGTTCATCTTGGTAAGCTCGAATCATACGCCCTCTAGTATCCTTTGTTTTAGTCATGAGGCGGCGACCAGAGCCCTTGCGATACTGACGGTCTACTGTTTTAGAGGATTCTAGTTTCCATTGGAATAATTGGTTAGCTATACGGGCAACCGTATCAGGCAAAAATAAAGAGGATAAGCGTTGTGAGTCGTCTCCACCTACGTTCATAGCCTCAGAATCACAGGATTCCTTCTGTGTAGCATCTAAGTCGTTAGATTGATTAGACCCATCAGCTTCACTTGAATCGTCTTGCTGAGAAGATGCATCTTCTACACTATTCATAGCAGAATGAGTGTCCCCATCATTAGCGTTTGAATTCTTAGGAGCTGCTTCATTCCCCATAGAATCATTTTGGTCCGCTTCATATTGTGCATCCTCATCAGTTTGGTCCGGTGCATGTTCGGCCCTATTTTCTAGTTGATTTCTATCCGTTTTACTATTTCCATTCTCCCCTTGTGAAGGCTGTGATGTGGTTGTGTCATCACGCTTCATCCGATGAGGCAGTACATAAAGAGCGGCCCGCTCTGCATGAATGGGCTTACAGTAAGAAACATCATCAAGAAGCGCTAATGATTTCATAACTTGAAGCAATACAAACTCTGCACCGTGACCTACAGTACGAGCTTGGAGTGCATAGGAAATGGCTAATGAAATCATTGCATCAGGAACGGTAATCGATGAAATCCGCTTATGATCGATTAAACTGACTACATCCTTAGATGAGTCCTCTTCTATGGAGGCTGACACAGTATCAGCGCAAAAAATTCCATCTCGAGTTTGTTGTAATACCGCTACCCTAGACTCCAATGAAGCTGGTTCCATAGATACGTGTACGTCTACGAGTTCCCATTCCGCATCAGTTAAGGCTCTATCCTCATGATTTACAGTCATAATCAGCAAGATGTGACGTCGTTTTGCCTCTGTTAATACAGCATGACGCACTTCTGGGGATAGCACATGACCATCATCGATGAGCCAGCATCGCGTATTATCATCATCTAATAGACTAGAGGACATAATCATCTTGCCTTGCTCGAGAGAGGCTTCAAAATCGACGCTTTCTTGAAGTTGTGAGCTATCTATATAAACCGGTATAACACGATAGGGAATATGCCATGTATCGAGGCACTGGCGAACTATAAAACTTTTACCGACACCAGTTCCCCCAGAAATGACGATGCTATGTATCTGGTCGTTTACAAGGCCTATTTTGAGGGCCTCTTGTACAGATGTATTCATAGCTAGCCCTCGATTACCGCAGATACTGCTGTATCGATGCGGTCTTCGTCATGACCTTGTTCTTCAAAAGGCAATCTCCGCATGCGATGTTTTAACGTCAATCTTGCAGCCACCTTAATGTCGTCATCTACGATTTGTGAGCGACCGTGAAAGGCTGCATGAGCACGAGCGGTGTGCATCATCGTAATATCTGGACGATGGCCATCAACGCCAACGCCGATACTAATGCTTGCTATCTTAAGCAAAATATCATCGGAGGGAATAATGGTTGGCAATAAGTTGCGAGCTTGTAGCAGGCGCTCATGTAATGCTTGCTCCGATGCCTCATAAGACGCTATAAACGTTTCTGGAGCATCGCCAAATGCAAGACGTCGCTTAATCACCTCCATCCGTTGTGCTGGATCCTGTTCACCATAGACCATAACGGACAACCCAAATCGATCTAATAGCTGAGGTCTGAGGTCCCCCTCTTCAGGGTTCATAGTTCCAACAAGGATGAATCGAGAAGGATGAGAATGGCTTACCCCTTCCCGCTCTACGGTGTTTACACCCATAGCGGCCACGTCTAGCAAAATATCTACAATGTGGTCATCTAATAGATTAACCTCATCTACATAGAGAATATTTTGATGTGCTGCTTGTAAAATCCCTGGTTCAAAGGCTTTCACACCCTCTTGCAATGCCTTTTCTAAATTAATAGATCCTACAACGCGGTCTTCCGTTGCATTTATAGGTAATTCTACTACGGTCATCGCATCAGCCCCTGTCTCCATAGGAGGTAGCAGGCTCGGTAATGCACGTACAGCCGTAGACTTTGCAGTGCCCTTTTCGCCCTCAATTAACACACCGCCAATGGACGGATTGATGGCATTTAGCAAAAGAGCCAATTTCATTTCATCTTGACCAACAATAGCAGTAAATGGATATAACATAAGCCTAACCTCGCTAGGAATAGCAATACAAATATATCAAGATAAACAGGAAATTTACTGACCTATACATAGGTAACTATATGTCTATTTCAATTGAGGGTCAATTGACATCTCTCCACTAGTCTCTGTTTGTTTATAATCCTCAATATCCGTAGTTCCTTTTGGGAATACAAAGATACGTTGTTGTTTGAAATATGGATCGTCGTAAACTGCTGCAGACAAGTGGAAGGCAGCTTTTAAATTATCTGCAGTGAGCACCTCTCGCGGCGTTCCTACATCAACGATACGACCATCGCTTATCAAGACGAGCTTAGTGCAATATTTGGCAGCTAATTCTAAGTCATGAACGACGATTAAAATCGTTTTGCCTTCGTCACATAATCTGCGCCCCTCATGAAAGATATCGTCAGCATATACTAGATCGAGAGCAGCCGTCGGTTCATCGAGTAACAACACCTCTGTTTGTTGTGCTAATGCCTTAGCCAAGAATACCCGTTGTCGCTCACCGCCGCTCAAAGATTGTACGGACCGATGCCGCAAGTGATACACGCCCACCTCTTTCATCGCATTTTCTACAATGACCTTATCTTCAGGGCCCTCTTGTTGCCACCATTTCAAATACGGATAGCGGGCAGTCATCACAATATCGATGGCTTCATAGTCAAAGGAAACATTGACGGACTGTTGCATATACGCCACATGATGAGCGATTTCTTTATCGCTCAAAGAAGAGATGCTTTTACCATCCCACAAAACATCTCCACTAGATGTAGGATAAAGGCCACGCAATGCTTTTAACAACGTTGTTTTACCAGAGCCATTAGGGCCGATAATGCCTACGAACTCGCCCCGGTCAATAGCAAAGGATGCCTCTTTTACAATAGTTGTATCTCCTAATGTGACAGATAGAGATTGAACATCTAGTTTCATTAGGCTCCTCCTTTACGACGCAAGCGATGAAGTAAATATAGAAAATATGGTGCCCCTAATAGAGCCGTCATGATACCTACGCGAATCTCAACTGGCTGAGCAATAACGCGACCTAATGTATCACAGAATACGAGGAATAGTGCGCCTCCAACGGCCGCCATAGGCAATAGTATTCGATGATCTGGCCCTACTAAGATACGCACAATATGTGGTACCACAAGACCTACAAAGCCAATAGAACCACTGACGCACACCGCAGTAGCAGTAACGACAGATGCCAAAAACAGGAATAACATGCGGTACACCATAACAGGCAAACCCAAGGCACGCGCCTCTGTATCGCCAAGGACAAGTACGTTGAGGTGACGACCGAGCATCATCAAAATGACACTACCCGTCATGATAGGTCCTACCGCCAATAGAACATGGTCCCATCGACGATAATCGAGGCCACCTACCATCCAGAATAAAAATTCCCGCAAGCGATATTCATTAATCATCGTCAAGATACCCGATGTAAAAGCACCGAGAAGCATACTAACAGCAACCCCTGCTAGCAACAATGTAGTCGTGTCAAGTTTGTTATTACGCCACGTTAAGAGAATCGTAATCCCAACGGATACAAAGGCCCCTACAAAGGCAAAAGCAGGCATGTAAAACATCCCGAGAGATGTCACGCCAAGAGCAATGGCAATAACGGCGCCGAGAGATGCCCCTGCGGATACGCCCATAATACCTGGATCCGCCAAAGGGTTTGAGAAAACACCTTGCATAACGGCGCCAGCGATTGCCAAGGCACCGCCTACGAGCAGTCCAATGATGAGGCGCGGCATGCGGATAAACCACAGTACCGCCTCTTGTTCAGCAGAAATAGGTTCAGTAAAACTCACTGGTATGCCCATACCATTCAAAATACTTTGAACGCCCCCTCCAATAGGAATCATAATGGTCCCTATATGGAGTGCCAATAAGCTCACTATACATAGCAATACCCCAATCAGAGTGATCGCCATGATGCGTTGTGTCTGTTTAGTCATGAGAATTCCTTTCTAATTGAGGATACACAGTATACATAATGGCTAGCATCGCTTCGCCAATATGCTGATTCATAGTATATAAGTACGCTGCCGGTAAAGGCTTAACCCGATTTTCCTTGATAGCCGGCAGATTTTGAAAGGCCGGATTTTTTAAATATCGATCCGCCAAATTCTTGTCCATTCCCTTATAGGATGGAATAAAAATGTAGTCTGGATTCATGGCTAATACCCGCTCCTCCCCAAAGGGTATGTGCGGCGGTAAGCCAATCCGATTCGGTGCATTATAGACGTTCATGTATGTACACATATCATCAAAAAGACTGCCCGTTCCCGTATAGCCATCCATAGATGATACAAAGAGAACCGTCTTGCGCTGCTCAATTGGAATAGATTCCGCTAGGTGCTTTATTTCATCTATTTCACGATGAATCTTCCGAATGTAAAAGCTACCCTTTTCATCTTCGCCGATAATATGAGCAATATCCATCACATTCTGAATCACTCCATCCACTGTAGAAGGGGTAGGTACCACAACAGTGGCTATACCCATGTGCCGTAAGCCATAGATAACATCAGCCGATACATAATCTGGCGCTATAACGAGATCCGGTTTCAAGGCTATGATTTTCTCCAAAGGATACGAACTCAACACTGGTTTTACCAGCTTTGCGCGCTTCGCCTCTAGCGAATATTCCTCATAGGTAGACAATTTATTAATGCCTGCTAAACGTTCTGGTTCTATAAGTCCTAATAAAATTGTGTCGAACGCAGAAGACAGGGATAAAATCCGTTTTGGATGCTCTGGAACAGCAACTTGAACGCCATCATGACTGTCAACATAACGAGTATATGGCGTTACATTTACCTCCGATTGAGGTCCACAACCCGCTATACATACACAAAGGAGTATCATCAAACATATGAAAAATCCAATTTTCTTGTTCATGATGATACTCCTTGTATAGTTCTAATTAGTGATTACATAAAGACTAGAATTTTTGAGTATAGCTGAGTTGGTAATTAAATGGTTCATCCCAGTATTCCCAGTCACCGTTGGAAATAACATTATGACGGTTTAACAAGTTACGTGCATCTAGCCGCAAGGATGAGTTTTCATTGAACTGATAGCCTACGTATGCATTCCAAGCTATAAGATTTGGGTTTGTACCGCCATCGCGGTTCTTCATCCGTTTTGTTACAAAGTTGATGCTAGTACCTGCAGTCCAAGTTGAGCTATTGTAATGGATACCCCCTGTAAATTGCAATTTAGGGTTAGCTTGTTTCCAATAGGTCTTATCGATTTCTCGTTGTTTTGGATTAGAATACGATGCACCCACAGTCATTTTTAAGTGATCTGTTAATTTACGACCATATTGGGCTTCGATACCGACATTTCTATAGCGACCACCATTTACGCGAATCGTGTTTTTACCATTGCTATCCGGTTTCCAAGAGAAGAAGTTTTTAAAGTCCATATAGAAGAGCGCTACTTTCCAGCTATCTTTGTTAGTAATGTGTTTATAGCCTAATTCGTAATTCCAACCTTCTTCAGGTTTCAAATTACGTCCACTAACAGAGGCATAGCCTTTATTAATTTTCTTGAAAGTATCGCTTAAGTTCGGCATTCTAAAGGCTTTACCAACATTTATGTACATGGATGATTCCTTGTTAATACGATGTTGTAATTGGAACTGAGGAATTAATACGCGTTGATTTTTCACAGGGTCCTTAATATCCGAATAACGCAAGCCTAAAATACTAGTCCATTTAGGATTGATTTGATAGGAGTATGTACCATAAATGGCATAACTATTGCGATGTGGATTTCCATAGTATGGACCCGATGTAGTACGATATGTTTCTCGTTTACCAAGTACACCTGCAATGAAATAGTCCTTGCCACCGCGGAAATCCCATTCATGTTGCACATCGAAACCATATTGTCGAGCAATATAGTTGTTATCACTCAACGTATATGTCTTTTTGCTATGTATGCGACTTTTACCATACAAATCTCTATCATTGTAGAAGATTGTACCTGTAGTATTGCCATCTTTATAAACTAAAGACGCATTATTTTT
>CAKQBP010000002.1 GCA_934216375.1 uncultured Veillonella sp. | reverse complement strand
GAATACCGCTCTGTGGCTAATGCTTTAAAATCTTTCATTAAATCTCGCTCCTTTATCGGATTCATCCAAATGTATTTTAATAAATAACCCCCTAGCTGATATCTCAGTTAGGGGGTTTCGTGCTTATTATTTTTTAAGACGGCTAATTACTTCGTTAGTAATGTTTTCGATTTTGCTGTTAGCGTCAGCAGCACGAATTGTGTATGGATCATCCAATACTACGTCCATTTGTTTTTCAACGCGGATAGCTTCAACAGTGTTGTGAATTGCTTGCATCATAGGTTGAGCAATTTTATTGATTTCTTCGTTTTCTTTTTGAAGCAATGGAGCTACAGTTTTGTTGAATTCTGCTTCTGCTTGTGCAGAGTCTTTAATCTTTTCAATTTCTTGTACTTTTTTTTCAATTTGTGGACGGTATTGAGCGTCTACTTGTTGCATTTTCATATCTAATGCACCGTAGCCAGGGTAGCTATTTACTACTTGGCTCATATTTACTAAGCCAATGTTAGCAGCACTTGCTACTGCAGCAGTAGCAGACATAGCACCAACGATAGCTAAGGTAGTCAATTTTTTAGATAATTTCATCTGAAATCCTCCTCGATTAAAAGTGTCACTATACAATCCAATAGTGTACTATTTTTACTATAACAAATCTTGCTAAATTTCACAAGACTATGATAAATAGCATAATAAAGCCCTATGAACTACTTATGAAAGTTATTAGAACTTAAAATAATACCCACAAGCATCCTCTGAGACCCTTAAAGCAGTCGATACAGACCTATTCAGAACACACATGTGGGCATTTCGGCTTTCACCAATTATTTATAATTTGTCATCAAATAATGGTTTATTATTCACCGAATTATTGTTCATCATTTAAATAGATGTATTTATCGGATTTCAATTTGGACACGAGATCAGGTACCAAACCGATAAGACGATCAAAGCTGCTGCTGTAAGGATTGCCCTTAATGTTGAACAATTCGATGCGGTCACCTTTAATGACAAGGATCGCACTTGGTTCCATCTTGGCACCACCGCCACCGCCGCCAGATTCTTGGCTTTTATTGGCTGTGCAGTGGTTTGTACCAGTACCGAAGCCAAAGGTTACATCAACAAATGGAACGAGCGTAGTATCGCCGATTTGCACAGCTTCACCAACTACAGTTTCCACTTTAATCATATTTTTAAACTTCTCGAATAGGACTTCCAAATTCTCTTTTACATTACTGTTCTCCATCACAGTACCTCCGCTTTTTGTGAAAGTATTATAGCTATAATAATACAGCTCATATACTCAATTGACATTATATATCCTTACGCTGTTTGACCCTGTTCGGCTTTTAGCTTTTCTAGTTGCTTGGCTTCCTTCCGTTTAACCCAGAAGACACGAGCACTTTCACCCAATAGGGAACGCATAGGTTTAGATACCAAGAATCTAGTACCATACCACGCCAATACGGCAAGAATCATACGACCTTTAATATGGCCGCTGCCTTCAGCTACCCAGTTCACATAATCTATCTCAATAGACTCTGCTTGCTCAGGCCAAATGCTATACAACATAGATGCAATAAGCCCCATCCGATACGGATCACCAATACCAAATCGGCCCTCTATAGCCATGTCACGTGGTTTAGAGTGGTTATAGCATCGTTTCGACACAAGGAATATCTGACGCCACAACTCTGTATTTCTCAAGTGTTTCATGAACCAGAATGTAGGAATTTCAGACTTGAATGATGCTACCGGATCATTGGGATCAGGCTTTCCAAAACGTTGTTTCACAGTCGTTTTAATATCATTTACCTTTGTAAATACCTTTTCCTTGATAGATCCGTCACTATTGAAAGTAACATGACTTACTACTTCATCATCATCTTGAATATGAGCCGTTGGATCTTGTTGTATCGAATCATACCGCTCAGCACGAGCTTGTGCATCCATATCCTTAGAAACCGCATCAGGTCGCTCAATGCGCTCCTTTGCCCTAGGTGCGCTCCCCGCCCCTGGTGATTCGTCATCATCAAAAATTGTATCGGAGCCTTGGGCGCTCTTCAAGTCATCAAAGCTTGTGCCGCTAGAGCTTGCAGTCGGACCTTGTCCGCCTCCTTGCATAGCCTTTGCAAAAGCTTCTGCTTGTGATATGTCGCCGTCATCATCCATTACCTTTTGATATTCTTCATCTACACGATTTTCAAGCCATTGTTCATAGTCTTTCACAGGACCGATCTTAAGTACACCTAAAACGTATAATTCCTTAAAAAATGGTTTATTTTGAATGTACGCTAAGTGGAGTGAAAATACGCGCCACAGCCATTTGATGCGCAGCTCGCCACGATATGGCGTCCGCCCATCAATTTCGATGCTATATGTGATTGGTGCCAGTAGGATAGTCAAGATGAGTGCTACAATGATGGCCACAATAACGAGGACCACAATAGCCACTGTACTCAACCACATCACCTCCTTAGGTGTTCCTATGATTAGTTTTCAATGCCTTTTCGAGCCATTACGCCTTGTAGGTAGTAATGTTTAATCTCTTTCATCTCCGTTACGAGATCGGCCTCATCAATTAATTCTTGAGGAGCCCCACGGCCCGTAAATACGAGTTCCGTTTCTGGATGACGAGCATCGAGCAACGCCTTTGTTTTATCCCAAGAAATGAGTTCAAAGAAGAGTGCCATGTTGTACTCATCAAGAACGACGAGATCGTAATCACCACTGCCGATGGCAGCTAGAGCACGTTCGTAGCCTTTTTCAATGAGTGCTACATAATCCTTAGGTGGATTGCCAGATTCAAAGACAACGACTTCATCGCCCCATTTAGCGAGTTCATCCTTGCTCTTCATCCCTTCTTTGATGATAAAGAATGGCTTGCCCACAGTTTCTAACGTTAAATTTGTTAAGGTAGGTAAAATAGTATGTTCACTATATACTTTAGATTTCATAAATTGCAAAAAGAGGACTTTCTTGCCAGCGCCGATGGCACGGATTGCTAGACCGATTGCAGCGGTCGTTTTGCCCTTGCCTTCGCCGGTATAAACTTGTACATAGGCCTTCATAGATATACCTCCGTTCATATACTTTTATTTTACAATATATATATACAAAAGGAAAGAAAAAGAACTTGCTATAAGCGCATATGCACGCATAACAAGTTCTTTTTAGGTCTTATATAAGCTTTTATATTTCTAATTGCTAATTGGTAAGAAGATCATAGGGTCTACAGGCGTATTGTTAAGGCGTACCTCGTAGTGAACGTGAGCACCCGTACTTTTACCAGTACTACCCATCAAGGCTATGGTTTGACCTTGTTTCACGCTCATCCCTACCGTTACCAATACGGCGCTATTATGGCCATAACGGGTAACAAAGCCATTGCCATGATCGATTTCAACGAGGTTACCATAACCGCCGCTTGTATACCCCGCAAAGGTTACCACCCCTGCCGCAGTAGCCACAATTTGGGAACCATAGTCATCGGCAATATCGATACCTTCATGGAATGCACCAATAGCACCCGTAACAGGGTCAACACGACTACCAAATGGAGATGTAATAACGCCCTTACTTGGCCAAATACTAGGTGTCGTACTATTCACAGCACCACCAGATCCAGCGGAGAAATTGATGGATTGTAATGCCATCAAATCTTGTGCGCCACCATCGCGAAGGATATTGCGCATCGTATAGAAACTAACAAGCAATTTTTGTGCTTCCTTATCCATTTTGGATAATCGAGCCGATAATTGTGCCGCTGTTAACGTCTGTGCTTCACTATTATCAGCGGCTTCCTGCTTTGGGTCGCTACCATCCCCGCCACCTTGAGCTGGTGTGCCAGATTCAGCGCCCTTCAGCATTTGCTTATTCTCTTCACTAATTTGATTTAAGTTTTGAATTTTCTTATCCAGAACCTCTGTTTTTTGTTGTAACAATTTCAACTGTTCCGATTGCAATTGCGTTTGTTGACGTAATTGCACAACCTCAGCCTGGCGCACGATGCCCCAAATACCGAGTACCAATGCCAAGACCAATACTACAGAACCAATAATGGCAACGAGTTTCGCTTGCTTGGTAGTTAATGTCAATATGCAGTTGTCACCATTTCTTTCAACTTTGTTTGAAATGAATGCCGGTATTTTCAACATAAAACTTCCTTATTTCGAGACGATAGCGCTCGTCAACGCTTCCTCATTGGTACGTTCACCCAACGCTTCGTTCAAACTTTCTAATTCTTCTTGTGAAAGACTTACTAAACTTTTACCTTTCACAATAGGTTTACTAAAAATACGAGATTCGCTACGACCGTAAATACTGGAGATACAGATGCCATTATTGTTGCCATCTAGCAAGGTAAGCGCAAAGGACAGATCATTTCCGATATTTTCAAAGGCATTATACTTAATAAAGCCAATTTTTTGTATCGTATTACTCTGAATATTGCGAATTGCCACTTGCTCGGATAACAAGGACTCAAGGCCTTTCGCAGCATCGCGAATTTCACTGACCTCTACAGATAATTTACGCTCTAGGCTCGCACCATGCTCCCCTTGCATAAAGAAATCGTATTTCTTTTTCAAGCTACCTAAACGAATGTGTAAGATTACACAATATACGAATAACACTATAACAAGAACGATGGTAACCATGCCTATCCACGGTTGAATCGATTCGAACATGTATTTTCCTTCCTATACAATCATCAAAACTCCAACAGTTAATTATACCATTCCTATTGTGAAAGTTAAATGACTGCATGCAATTTAATTTAATATATCTAATATTTAATATATATAATATAGATAAATGATACCTATATAACAATGTATATAACAAGCATGTAATGTATATCTAAATGTATGTGTTACATACATATTACAATGCTATTTATTAGGCTATTTATTAGCCCTCTAGTTCGTCAACAAATGGGCTTATTGCTCGTTCTAGTATACCATGTAGAGCTGCTATGAGTACACCGTAATTTACAATGGGTGTACCTTGTACAACAGCGCATTCTATACGACGTAACACCTCACGGCGTGTTAGCATACAAGCACCACAGTGGATGATCAAATCATACTGTGATACATCCTTAGGGAATGCTCCCCCACTAGTGAATTCTAACTGTAAATCTGTATGGCCTTGCTTCTTTAAAAGATTAGGTATTTTTACAGTCCCAATATCATCACATTGACGACGATGTGTACAACCTTCACTAATAAGTACCTTGGAACCAGCTTTCAAATTCTTAATAGCCTTAACACCAGCTACTAAATCCTGTAATTTTCCCTTGAACCGCGCCATCAAAATAGAAAAAGACGTCAACGGAATCGAATCAGGTGTTAACTCATCAACCCGATCAAACGCTTGGGAGTCACAGATTACCATTTTAGGGGGATTCTTAAGCGAGTGAATCATAGCCGGTAATTCTTCTGTTTGGCAGACTAAAGCTAAGCCTTTGTAATCGAGAATTTCCCGGATAGTCTGTACCTGTGGCAAGATGAGTCGTCCCTTTGGTGCGGCACTGTCGATAGGACATACAAGAATGATTGTATCCCCCTCTTCAACTAAACCTTGTAAAAGAGTTTGCTCCCCTTCTACATCAAGTGGTGTTAGCCCACCGAGTAAATCAAGCAACTCTAATCGTTTCGCATCAGATGTGAAGTCAGCAGAGCCAATGACAGTAACTAAATCAGATAAACCCGTATGATCTGCTATATAACGCTCTCCCAGTATATCTCTGCCTACACTAGCTTTAGACTCCGTTAAATTGTTTGGCACCGCATTAATCTCATTAATAAAAAGTGCAACAGGTACATTATTTTGTTTCAAAAGACCTAACCAGTGCATATCGTCGGAGGTTGGCTCTTCATCGGTGCGAAGCACATAAACAGCCAAGTTAATCTTTTTCACGACCTCTTCTGTTTTCTCCATGCGCAATGCACCTAATTCAGTTGTATCATCTATACCAGCAGTATCAGTAATCACCACAGGGCCAAGTGGTAAGATTTCCATAGCTTTGCTTACAGGATCTGTTGTAGTCCCTGCCACATCGGATACTAACGATACAGGCTGATCAGTTAACATGTTGATCAATGTAGACTTACCGGCATTACAACGGCCAAAAAAGCCAATATGTATGCGGTTTGCCTTAGGTGTTTGTTCCATAACCTATCCTTGTTACTTAACCTTCACATATATTACAAAATATATTATAAAGCTTCTGATAAATTATCTAATAACTTATCATAGTATTTATTATAATCTCTTTAGAATACAGTAAAAGCGCAGTCCGTAGACTACACTTTTACCGCAGATTGTTATTATTACTATTACGACTATTGCAATTGCTATAGCTGTTATTATTATTGTTGTTATTATCGTTACTATTATTGTTGGTGTTACGGCTATTGCTATTACTTTTGCTTTTGCTTTTGCTTTTGCTTTTGCTTTTGCTTTTGCTTTTGCTTTTGCTTTTGCTTTTGCTTTTGCTAGCCAATTATACTCTAAACTCTATTGTTTCCGCATCTTCTGTTTGATCTTGCCCATCCATATATGCAATAAGTCTTTCTAATTCAGCTTCAGAGGAGAAAGCAATTTCAATTTTTCCTTGTACCTTTTTGCCTGCACGGAATTTAATATTCACAGGAGACCCTAAGCTTAGTTTTAAACGGTCCATTAGAGCACGAACCTCTGCCGTATTTTGAGGTTTACCAGTCTTTGCTTTAGACGATTTATTTTGCATAGACTTAACAAGGGCCTCTACTTGTCTAGCGCTTAGCTCACCCTCTTTAATACGTTCAGCTGCTTCCATTTGTTGAGCTGCGCTTCTTAATACTAATAATGGACGAGCTTGACCAACCGTTAAATCACCTTCGATAAGATCCTTTTGTACAGAATCACATAATTTTAAAAGACGAACCATATTAGCAATATATGAACGGCTACGGCCAAGACGAGCGGAAATCATTTCTTGCGTTTGCTTATAAGTATCCATCAATCCTTGATAAGCCAATGCTTCTTCAATGGGATCTAATCCTTCTCGTTGTAGGTTCTCTACAAGAGCAACCTCTGTCATTTCTTCGGTATTATATTTTTTAACAATAACTGGTACTGTTTTCAATCCAGCAATCATAGCAGCACGATAACGGCGCTCACCAGCTACAATTTGATATTTATTCTTTTGTTTACGAACTACAATCGGTTGGAAAATACCAAGATTCTTGATTGATTCAGCCAATGTAGCTAGACTATCTTCATCAAAACTTTTACGCGGTTGATCTACATTTGGAACTAACTCAGAAATTGGCAGTTCATGTATCTCCTTTTCAGGCAATACAGACTCTACAGAGTCAACCTTCATTAAATTCTCAAGGCCCTTCCCCAATCCAGACGCTTTGCTTTTTTTGCTTTTAATTTCTCTTGGCATACAACTAACCTCTCTCGGCCTTACAAATATTTACAAATTTAAAATATGTAAATCACGCAAACCACCAAAAACTAATATTCTTAGCATTAGATACATACATATAACAGATACTTATTACCTTTAGGTACTTACTTCGCTTTTGTGTTTATTGAGCTTTAGTGCTTATTTAGTTTTAGATGCTTTAATTACCTCTTTAGCTAATTTCGTATATACATCAGCACCTTTGGATTTTGGATCATATACAATGATTGGCTCCCCATAACTAGGCGCCTCACTTAAACGTACATTACGAGGAATAATTGTTTTATATACTTTATTGCCAAAGAATTTTTTTACTTCATCGGCTACTTGAATCGATAAATTTGTGCGGCCATCAAACATAGTCAATAGCACGCCTTCAATTTCAAGATCCTTATTTGATGTTTGTTGTACAATTGTTATCGTTTTAACTAATTGACTAACCCCTTCCAATGCGTAAAATTCACTTTGAATCGGAATCAATACACTATCAGCAGCAGTGAAGGCATTTAATGTTAATAACCCGAGAGATGGTGGACAGTCAATGACGATAAAATCATATGTATCTCGTACTGACGCTAATGCTTTTTTCAACATTGTTTCACGTGAAACAACGGAAACTAGTTCTACTTCAGCACCAGCTAGTTGAATTGTTGCAGGCGCCACAAATAGGTTTTCAAGCATTGTAGGTTGTACAATATCAGCAATTGGTTCTCCATCAATTAGAACATCATGCACACAGAGCTCTAAATCATCCTTTTCAATACCTAACCCAGAACTAGCATTACCTTGTGGATCCAAATCAACCAGTAACACTTTTTTACCTGCATCAGCTAAACAAGCACTCAAATTTACTGATGTTGTAGTTTTACCAACACCGCCTTTTTGATTAGTAATAGCTATAACTTTGCCCACTTAATTCACCTCACATCTTCGTTCAAAATATTTCTTTTCCATTATAACATAAAACAATGCTAATTACGGTATTTATAAATCAAATTCCTATAAATTTATCTACCTACTACATTTTTTCCTACTTACATTTATATTACGCCCATAAACTTATAGGTAGATAACTTTATTAATATAATTACAACACTTATTTTTTATTGTTTCACGTGAAACATAGCAATTTATTCCTTTACTATATAAGTACAACACAAAATAAGAAAATTTACATCAAATGTTTTATAAGTTTTACGATTAAATGTTTCACGTGAAACATTTAAGGATTAAAATCTAACGCAAAAATTAAGTTATAAAATTAATAAAAAATTTTACAGTAAAAAATTATCATATTAATATAAATCTATACCAATAGACAAATATACACAAAATTATTTTATATCATCTTTTTTATTTATAGAACAACACCATTAGCGAAAGGTATAAAGTAATCAACTTTTGATCGGTAACATTATATATAACAATAATATACGAAATGTAATGAACTAATATTAATATACTTATATACTCATAACAAATTATTAGATTATATTTAATAAATTGTTTCACGTGAAACATTATGGTTAACATTAAACATATAAAACCTTCATCACCAATAACTTTTATGAACAAAAATCATTTTGATATAACTTTAAACTATATCTATATACTACTAAATTATATGAGAATACAGGCCCCATATACTTTGACAGGTATTATTCATATCTATATACTATTAGTTAGATAGTAATTAGATTGATAATCTTAAGAGTCTAGAAAAATCAGTTTATAAGATTTATATATACAATTAATAACAGTAAGCACACGCTCTACGGACACGCAGAGCTTTTTATTTTGAAAAGGAGGCGTTTCTATGCCCATCTATAACGGAATGCTTCCTGCCATCGATAAAGCAGAAGTAAAACGATACGCAGGACTTCGTCACGCTGAGGATTTTCCACAAAACTATGTTGACGAAGCATGTAAGGAAATCCAATTATTGGCTACACCTAGAGGTGTATATCAAGAATATGATTACGATGCAGAAACAAAAACAATTTTAAGCAATCCACCGCTTAAAATTGAAGGGTCTATCATCGAAAAACATCTAGAAAAATCTACTAAAGTATACGTATTAGGTGTAACAGTTGGAGAAGATGTAGAAATTCGTAGTGAACAGTTATTTAAACAAGGTAACTATACGGTAGGCTTATTACTTGATGCAGCAGCCACAACTGCTGTAGAACAGGTAGCTGATCAGGTAAACGAAGTAATCAATACAATTGCTAAAAAACAAGGCTATAAGCCAACTTGGCGTTTTAGCCCTGGTTATGGCAACTGGCCACTAGAAATCCAACCACAATTAGCTAAAATCATCAAAACAGAGATGATTGGCTTACAAGTAACAGAGAACTATTTATTATTCCCACGTAAGTCTGTAACGGCTATCATCGGTTTAATGCCAGCAAACGAAGATATTAAAACTAAACGAGGCTGTACATCTTGTTCACAACAAAACTGTGCATCTCGAAAATTACCAGAGAAAGCAACAGTCAACACCCAAGATGGGGGAGAAGAGGAAGGTAGTAAAACTACTGCCGACATTTCTGGTATTGCCATGAAGGGGCAACCAATACAATAGTGTTTCACGTGAAACATTGTAATTTAGGATGTTAAAGGAAGATGTTTATGTATATATTTGACGGTGCTATGGGCACAATGCTTCAAGCGGCAGACTTAGAAGAAGGCTATTGTCCAGAGCTATTTAATATTGAAAGACCAGAAGTAGTAAAGGATATTCATGCTCAATACTTACAACATGGCAGTGATGTAATCACTACCAATACATTCGGTGCTTGTGGTCTTAAATTAGAAGATTATGACTTGCAAGATCGCGTAAGAGAAATCAATATTGCAGCTGTGAAGGTAGCAAAAGAAGCCATTGCAGAGAATAAACCAACTGCTCGTGTAGCAGGTTCTATGGGACCTACAGGTCGTTTTTTACAACCATTAGGCAATATGAGCTTTGACTCCATTTATGATACATATCGTGAACAAGCCGAAGCATTAATCGAAGGTGGCGTTGATTTTATTATCATTGAAACTATCATCGACGTACAGGAAATGCGTGCCGCTTTATTAGCCTCTTTAGATGCTCGTGAAGCAGCAGGGAAGACAAAAGATGATGTACAAATCATCTGTCAATTTTCTTTTAGTGAAGACGGTCGTACTATTACAGGTACACCACCAGCAGTAGCAACTACTATCGTAGAAGCTATAGGGGCTGATATCATTGGTATCAACTGTTCCCTTGGACCTGAACAAATTACACCACTTATCGAAGAGATTGCAAGCGTTACAAATTTACCAATAAGCTGTCAGCCAAATGCCGGTATGCCTCAATTAATAAATAAACAAACTGTATTCCCACTTTCAGCTGAAGAGATGGGGCCTTTGATGCTTCCAATTGTTGATGCTGGTGCAAGCTATGTTGGTGGCTGCTGTGGTACAACACCAGCTCATATTCAATCTATTTCTGATGCTGTGAAAGCTTATACGCCAAAAGAACGCGCCCACATTGCACCTAAAACAATTATTACAAGCCGTACTAAACTTTTAGAGTTGGGCCATCATACAAAACCACTTATTATTGGCGAACGTATTAACCCAACTGGACGTAAAGTCCTTGCTCAAGAATTGCGCGATGGTTCTTTCATTCGTGTAAAACGGGATGCCTTAGACCAAGTAGAAGCAGGTGCAGATATCCTCGATGTAAACATGGGCGTAGCTGGCATGGATCAATCGCCCTTAATGGAACGTGCCATTTTCGAGTTATCCATGCTCGTAGAAACACCATTATCCATTGACACATTAGACCCAGTAGCTATGGAAATAGCGCTTAAAAACTATCCAGGTCGTGCCCTCATCAACTCTGTAAATGGGGAGGAGGAGTCTATTACGCACGTAATGCCTTTGGCTAAACGGTATGGTGCAGCATTGCTTTGCTTGCCAATTTGTAGTGGTGACTTACCTGAAAAAGCAGAAGATCGCGTTGCTTTAGCTGAAAGTATCGTAAATCGTGCTTACGGTTATGGTCTTCAACCACATGACTTATTACTCGATCCATTAGTATTAACACTTGCCAGCGGGGAAGATAGTGCACGCCAAACATTGCGTACGCTACAATTATATAAAGAAAAATTTGGCTTCCCAACAGTAATGGGCTTGTCCAATATCTCCTTCGGCATGCCTCAACGTCCATATTTGAACGGCCAATTCTTAACTATGGCCCTTGCATGTGGCTTAACAACACCGATTATGAATCCACTCAATTATCCAGCCAAAAAAGCATTTGTATCTAGTACTACCTTACTAGGCTGGGACCCAGGTTCTGCTGAATTTATTAAAGAATACGGCTATGAAGACGAAACTACCGCTCCTGGTAACAATGCTCCTAAAGGGCCAGATAAAAAATCCTTCGATAGTAATGATCCTTTAGCCAATATTCGCGCATGTGTAGAACAAGGCGAAAAAGAAGCTATCATTGATCTTGTAAAAAAAGCCTTAGCAGATGGTATCGATCCATTAGATCTTACGAAAAAAGGCTTATCGGAAGCGATGAACGTAGTAGGGGATAAGTTTGGTTCTGGTAAGTTATTCTTACCACAAGTAATGCTTGCTGCTGAAACAATGCAGGCTGCTTTCAACACCATTAAAGAAATTATTCCTGCTAGTGAAAGTTTAGATAAAGGCACCGTTGTCGTGGCTACAGTTAAAGGCGACATTCACGATTTAGGTAAAAACATCGTAGCAGCATTGCTCGAAAACAATGGCTACAAAATCGTCGACCTTGGTAAGGACGTTGATCCAGAAGTGATTGTACAAGCCATTAAAGATAACAAAGCCGCTCTAGTAGGTATTTGTTCCTTGATGACGACTACAATGCCACAAATCGACAATACTATCGCTGCTATCCGTGCAGCAGGCCTTAAAACTAAGGTCATGGTTGGTGGCGCTGTAGTATCTCAAGACTACGCAGACCAAGCAGGTGCAGATATCTACGCTAAGGACGGCATCGCTGCTGTTAACCATGCTAACGATTTCTTTGAAACACTAGAAAAATAATGTATAGTAACGAGGTACATGATGACATTACGAGAAAAACATCAACAAGGGCAGTTCACCATTACTGTTGAATTGGATCCTCCTAAAAGCAGTTCTGCAGAAAAGACCTTCGAACAAGCAGCCCGTTTGAAAGGGAAGGTGGATGCTATCAACATCGCTGATAGCCCTATGTCCAAAATGCGCATGAGCCCAATTTCTCTTTCTTATTTGTTACAACATAACAAAGAAATTGAAACTATTTTCCACCTTACATGCCGCGACCGTAATATTATCGGATTACAATCTGAATTACTCGGTGCAGCAGCGTTGGGAGTGCATAATATTTTAACACTCACTGGTGATAAACCAGATAATGGGGACCATCCATTTGCACAATCCGTATTTGAAGTCGACTGTATGGGACTACTTAACATCGCTAAGACATTAAATGCAGGCAAAGACCTTGCAGGTAATGACCTAGACGCACCTACAAACTTCTACATCGGTGCAACTGGTAATCCTGGTGCTCTAGATTTAGAGATTGAACGCCAAAAATTAGCTGCTAAAATTCAAAATGGCGCTCACTTTGTACAAACACAACCAATTTACGATTTAGAACAGGCAAAACGCTACATTGACAAGATGTCTGAATTCGATGTACCTATCATGCTTGGTTTGATTCCACTTAAAAGCTTTAAAATGGCTACATACCTCCATGAAAAAGTGCCTGGAATCAATCTTACTCAAGAAATCTTGGACCGCATGGAAAAAGGTGGTAAAGAGGCGGGTACAGAAATTGCAATCGAAACACTTGAACAAATCAAGAAAATGGCAGCAGGCGTACATATTATGCCTTTAAATGATATCGATACAACATTATATATTATTGACCACGTATAAAGTCATTCTAAGATTAACATATAACACCTTTCCCACGACCTCCATAGTGAACTAAGTCGTTCTTAGGGAAAGGTGTTATATGTATCTTTATCTCCGCCTCATATAGTGAACAAAATATATAATTTTGTTGTAAACGATATCATTTAATAGATATAGGGTAGGGGAGGGAATGCGAACTAATTCGTTACTAAGAAAAAAAAGAGGATGCAGATCTAAGATTTGCATCCTCTTTTTCTTTATGTAGCAATATAGCATAGAGTTTATTTATATTAGTTTCTACGCCTAAATCATTAACTGCTATACTAACGGTTTGTCTTTGATTTCTTTTGGTTTTCGTGGATATTGTTTTGGTGTTTTTCCAATTTTCTTTATATACACGATTGCTCGTTTATCCTCTAAGATTGGCAAAGTAACGGTCCTTACTTCTTCGATAGTAGCTTTTAGTGTGCTAAGGGCTTTATTAGATTCTTTCACTTCTTCTTCGTAGATAGCTCCTTTTAAAGCAACTATGTATCCACCTTCTTTTACGTATGGCACAGTCCATTCTAAAAGAATCGGCAAGCGTGCCACGGCACGGCTCGTAGCAATATCAAAGCTTTCACGGTAATCTTGATGACTCAAATCCTCCGCACGTCCGTGTAAGATAGTACAGTTCGTCAGTTTTAGTTCATCTATAACCGATTCCAAAAAGGTAAGCCGCTTTTTCAAAGAATCAAACAGGGTAACCTTGAGGCTACGGTCATAGATAGCCAATGGAATACCAGGGAAACCTGCACCGGTACCAACATCGATAATCGTCATGTCAGATTTGATAATTTCAGAATCATAACAGGAGAGGGAGTCAATCATGTGCTTAACCACGACCTCTTTCATATCCGTAATACCCGTTAGATTGAGATATTTATTTGTTTCAATCATATGCGCATAATACATGTAAAAGTCTTTTGCTTGCTCTTCCGTACAAGGCAAGCCAAAATGGCTCATTTGCTCCATCATGTACGAAACAAATTCAGACTGAGGTGCTATAGGCACATCATATTTTTCTTTCATAAGTACACCTAATGAATTGTCTAATATGTATAGGACAATAAGATCTATAGGAAATATCTTTTAAAATCTATAAGAAATAGCTTCTAAAAAGTTCATATAAAATGCATGTTATTACATGCTATTTTTATTTACTTCTATTGTATTGTTCGAGTTGGATCAACAGAACAGATACGTCCGCAGGTGATACACCAGAGATACGGCTTGCTTGGCCGATGGAGTGAGGACGAATTTTGTTGAGCTTTTGTTGAGCTTCAAGGGAAATGCCCTTGATTTGTGTATAATCCCATTCTTTTGGAAGAATTTTTTCTTCTAGTTTACGAACCTTATCGACTTGCTCCATTTGCTTTTTGATGTAACCTTCGTAGGTAATGGAAATATCGACAGCTTCCTCTACATCAGGTGTATAGCGTTTCAAACCAAATGCATCGGCTACGACGGCATAAGAGAGTTCGTTACGTTTTACTAAATCATAAGCGTGAATACCTGTTCTAATAGGTGCTGTACCTAAACTTTCAAGCAAAGCTTGTGTTTCTTTGGATGGATTGACAGGTGTATTTCGTAACATGTCCATTGCTTCTTCGATAGCAGCTTTTTTAGCTGTAAATTTAGCCCAACGATCATCTTTTACAAGACCGATTGCACGGCCTTTTTCCGTAAGACGCATGTCTGCATTATCTTGACGAAGCAATAAGCGGTATTCACTGCGGCTTGTCATCATGCGGTACGGTTCATTTGTACCTTTTGTTACAAGATCATCGATGAGAACACCGATGTACGCTTCAGAACGAGCAAGGATAAACGGTTCTTTACCTTCAAGCCACAATGCTGCGTTGATACCAGCCATGAGGCCTTGAGCAGCCGCTTCTTCATAGCCAGATGTACCATTGGCTTGACCCGCAGAGTAGAGACCTTCAATATGTTTCACTTGAAGTGCTGGTGTCAATTGCGTTGGATTCAAGCAATCGTATTCGATAGCATAGGCAGGGCGCATAATTTCTACATTTTCAAGGCCTGGAATAGTACGCAAGAATGCATATTGTACGTCCATAGGAAGGGATGTACTCATGCCTTGAACGTACATTTCATTTGTACCCGTACCTTCTGGTTCTACGAATAATTGATGGCGTTCTTTATCGGCAAAGCGCACTACTTTATCTTCGATGGAAGGGCAGTAACGAGGGCCTACGCCTTCGATTTTGCCACTATACATAGGAGCGCGGTGAATATTGCTATGAATGATTTCGTGCGTTTCTTTGTTAGTATAGGTCAACCAACATACATCTTCATTACGGTTAATCCATTCATCCATAAAGGAAAATGCGTGATGATGTGCATCGCCTTCTTGAACTACCATATTTTCGAGGTTTAAAGTACGTTTATCTACACGTGCTGGTGTACCCGTCTTAAAGCGCATCAATTCAACACCATTATCGAGCAAGGATTGAGAGAAATGTTCCGCTACGCGTTGACCATTTGGACCGCCCACATAATCGATATCGCCGATGAGGATTTTACCTTTCAAATAGGTACCTGTACAAAGAATTACCGCCTTAGCGCCATAAAATTCACCAAGCTCCGTAACGATACCTGTGACCTTGCCATCCTCAACCTTAAGCTCTGTCACCATGATTTGCTTAACATTGAGATTATCTGTATTCTCCAATGTTTGTTTCATCAAATGTTGGTATTTAATCTTGTCGGATTGACAACGCAAAGAATGAACGGCAGGTCCTTTGCCCATATTGAGCATACGCATTTGGATAGCTGTAGCATCCGCATTAATACCCATTTGACCGCCTAATGCGTCAACTTCGTAAACAAGATGGCTTTTACCAGGACCACCCACGGCAGGGTTGCACGGCATAAGCGCAATATTATCTAAACTGATGGTCGCCATCAACGTGCGATGACCCATGCGGGCAGTAGCGAGAGCCGCCTCACAACCAGCATGACCACCGCCGATGACGATGACATCATAATTATCTACTGTGTACATATCAATTAAATTCCTTATATTTGTTACTTATCTTATTGTGAAAGTTTAAATCATTTACCAAGGCAAAAACGACTAAACAATTCATCTATCATGCTTTCTCGGATGGTATCGCCTGTGATGTCGCCTAGTAGTTCCCAGGCACTGCGCAGGTCGGTAGCTACAAAGTCTACTGGCATGCCCATGTCGATGGAGGAGAGGGCTTGTTCGACTTGTGCCTTTGCTTGTTCCATAAGGCTAATGTGGCGCACGTTACTAATCATGGCGCTGTTGTCTTGTTTTACGCGACCGCCATAGACGAGTTCTTGTACCCATTTAGAGAGAACTGCAGAGCCTTCCCCTTCTTTAGCACTAATGCGTTCAATAGCTGTAAAATTCCCATGTTCTTTAATATTTTCATCTGTAACGACTTGTGCCACGTCGGACTTATTAAGGAGTACGATGGTGTTTAAACCGCTCACAGAGGTCAAAATTTCGATTTCTTCAGGATTTAACGGAGTAGATCCGTCAATAACGCAGAGCACGATGTCTGCTTTGTTGATATAATCACGAGCACGCTCCACGCCAAGGGCTTCTACCGTATCTTGTGTATCCCGAATACCTGCCGTATCGATGAGGCGTAGAGAAATGCCTTCTACGGTCATATATTCTTCAATGCTGTCCCGCGTCGTCCCCGGAATATCCGTTACGATAGCGCGGTTTTCGCGCAAAAGAGCGTTCATGAGGCTCGATTTACCTGCATTTGGACGACCCACAATAACCGTCGTAATACCATCTCGAATGAGGCGACCTGTATTCGCTGTGGACAAGAGATCATCCATGGCTTTCAAAATAGGCTGTAATTGATCACGAACCTCTTGGCTCGTTACGTCCTCGATATCCTCCTCAGGATAGTCGATGGTTACCTCTAAATGAGCAATCATGGCGATGAGCTGTTCTCGCACATCTTTCACAAAGGACGAAACAGTCCCATCTAGCTGAGATACAGCGAGGGAGAGGGAGTCCTCCGTTTTCGCTTCAATAATATCAATGATCGCCTCCGCTTGGGTGAGGTCGATACGTCCGTTCATAAAGGCGCGCTTCGTAAATTCACCGACCTCAGCCATGCGCACATCGTGATTGACGAGGAGTTTCAGAATTTGTCGAACCGGTACAATGCCACCGTGACACTGAATTTCTACCACATCTTCCGCCGTGTAGGAATGAGGGCCTTTCATTAATAACACAAGAACCTCGTCGATGGTCTTGTTCGTTGCTGGATCCACAATGGTTCCATATTGAATCGTTCTATTTTGGCGGTCCATCAAAGGAACGGTGCCAGCGCTCTTGAACAGGCTATTTACAATAGGAAAACTATCCTTGCCGCTGACCCGAATAATACCAACCCCACCGATGCCGGGCGGTGTCGCAATGGCCGCTATTGTATCATCTATATACATACATATCTCCGTATTTCGATTATCTAGTATTTGTTTTTGTATATGTTCTTCGCCTGTGAAAGTTAAACTAAACTAATCTTTGCATGCGAAGATTAACTTAGGTTAGCTTTCACCATAACCTAAAGAATAAAGGGAACAGCCCTCAAGTAACGGAAAATCCTAGTTACTTGAAAGCTGCACCACTATATTTTATTTTTTGTACGAAATCACAACGTGACGGAACGGTTCGTCCCCTTCACTGTTAGTAATAACATTTTTATCGCCTTGAAGGGCAGTGTGAATGATTTTACGTTCAAAAGCATTCATCGGTTCTAAGGAAACCTTTTGACGGTTGCGTTTCACCTTAGAAGCCAAGCGTTTCGCGAGATTTACCAATGTTTCTTCTCGGCGAGAACGATAGTTTTCCACATCTACCACGATATGGCAATGGCCAGATACATCCTTGTGAGCCACGAGATTTGTTAAGTATTGAATAGCATCCAAGGTTTGACCATGTTTGCCGATCAAAATACCTAGCTCTTCGCCGTGTACTTGGAATGTGATTTTATCTTTCGTCATCATCTTTTCGATAACCACAGTGAGGCCCATTTGTGTAAACATATCATCGAGGAATTGTTTACCTTTTTCAGCAATTTCTTGTTGATCTTCTTTTGAAAGTTCTTTTTTAGAAGATTTTTCCGTTATAGTATTTTCAGAAGTTTCAACTGCTGTATCTTGTACTTCTGTTTCGCTTGTTGCCACTGGTTCGGAAGCAATAGCTACAGATTGTTCTTCTGCGTTAGCTACTTCTTTTGCAGTAGCAGATTGAGCCAAAGCAGTGAAGAATAAGCGAACAACTGCTGGTTTACGACCAATGCCTAAAAATCCACTAGAAGGTTGTTCTAAGACTTTAGTTTCTACCAATTCTTGACCTTCAGCGGCTAATTGAGCTACACCTTTAGCAATGGCATCTTCAATGGTTTTAGCAGATACATCGATAAATTCCATAATTGCCTCCTACTTAGCGTTCAAATTTTTGTAAATGAAATGCTGTTGAATCAATTGGAATACGTTAGAAACTACCCAGTAGATAACGAGACCAGATGGGAAGCTCAAAGAAATGTAACCAATGAATAAAGGCATAAAGATTGTCATAATCTTTTGTTGTTGCGCAGCTGCACCAGTCGCACCATTACTAGTTTGACGAGACATAACCCATGTGGATAATGCACTCAAAATAGGTAAGATGTACATTGGATCTGGATCGCCAAGGCTAGGCAACCACAAGAATTGTACAAAGTTTGGATCGTATGGGTAATCTTTCAAAGCCCAGTAAATCGCGATCAAGAATGGCATTTGTACCAACAATGGCAAGCAACCAGCCAATGGGTTAACGCCCATTTCTTTGTACAATGCACCCATTTCCGCTTGCAGTTTTGCAGGATCGTTTTTGTATTTATCTTGCAATTGTTTCATGCGAGGCTGCAATTCTTGCATAGCCTTCATGGATTTGATTTGCTTAACAGTAAGTGGTGCCAAAATCGCTTTAATAACGATTGTTAAAAGGATAATAGCCACACCGTAGCTTGGATAACCTATCATTTGAGTCAATTGGAACGCATAAGTTACCAATGTGCTCATTAAATCAACGATAGGTTGGAAAATACCACTTAAAAAGTCCATTGTTTCTCCTTTTTCATACAGTCCGAAATCGTCCTTTGCGCATCTATATATCGTTATGGTATGGTCTAAATTTCATCCATACAGATGCTCAGGTATTTCCAAAACTGTGCTCGATGGTTTTTATGAAAGTAACTTTCACAGAACACATCCAGCCTAATCCCACGTGGATTAGGGAACTGGATCGTAGCCACCCTTATGGAAAGGATGACAGCGAAGAATGCGTTTTAAACCCATCCAGCTACCTTTCAAAGGACCATATTTTTCGATGGCCTGCAGAGTATATGTGGAACATGTCGGATAATAACGGCAACATCCAGGTTTTAAGGGAGATATGGCGAGCTGATAAAACCTAATTAAAAGTCGTAAAAGCATGGTTATACAGCGTTTCATGGAAACCTCCATATACACAAAAAGGACCAAAGCCTCTAACTTGTGGTCCTATTTATCATTTTGTATCAATAATTTGCTTTTTCGCAAGAGATACAAAATCTCCTTTTCCGCTTTTTCATAGGTAGCGTTTTTCAGAGGGCCACGTCCAACAATTACGATATGATACCCTTCGCGAATGGCGTGCTGATTGAGGCGATATACCTCTTTCATCAGGCGTCTAGCTCGGTTGCGCTCCACTGCACAACCAACCTTTTTGCCTGTTACAAAACCAATGCGCGTAGGTTGCTTTGCCACGGGCATACGATACAGTACACACATACGGCCTACTTCGTATTTTCCGTGCTTATACACAAGGCGATATTCATTATTGTGCGTCAGTCGTCTTGCTTTATCAAGGCAATAATCCATATGCATTGTCCTTAAGTCCTAAGAATAGAAAAACTTGGCAGCAGCGCCAAGTTTTTTCTCCTGCCTAACAGCTATTATATTATGCAGATAAGCGTTTTCTGCCTTTTGCACGTCTTCTTTTCAAAACGAGACGGCCACCAATAGTTTTCATGCGTTCACGGAAACCATGGGTACGTTTTCTCCAAAGAGTATTTGGTTGGTAAGTACGTTTCATTAGTAAAACACCTCCTCGTCATTCTGTATTGTTTTACTTATACCATAACAGGGTAATTATAGAGGTAAAACGTAAATTTGTCAATCATTTAGGGCTATTCTGAAAGACTTTCATGTGGATTTTACTTAAATCCCATAGAACTTAAAACTGATACTACTTTTATAGGGGGAGGAATAGATGTGGTTTTTTCCCTCCATACTCATCGTAAGTCGGTCAAAAATCCACATCTATTCCTGCTCCTAACACACTCTAATGACTACTCATACACTTACCACCAGTATAAAAAGTAGTATCAGTTTTTATAGGAAATCTAAAAGTCTTTCAGAATACGGATCTAAGATTTAACAAATCTTACCTTTTAACCTCTTGAGGAGAGAGGAAATGGGAATAATTGATGTTACGTTTCCAGGGGGAGGAATATAGGGCTCCTTCATCGCTCCATACTCATCGTAAAGTCGCTCAAAAGGACCCTATATTCCCTCCCTAAGACAACACTAATGTCACCTTCAATACCACTACACGATGTAAACGTAACATCAATTTATCATCAACCCAAGAACTCACCATCTCAATCTTTTTATATTTTGGCAAATTTACATTTTTATCTCTATTTATGGAAAGGGGAGGAACAGATGTAGTTTTCTCCCTCCTCCCTCCATACTCATCGTAAGTCGGTCAAAAATCCACATCTATTCCTGCTCCTAAGACTCCCTTTTAGAAAAATCACTAGTTTGTCATTTTTATCTATCATTTATTTTTGATTATCTGAAGGTTGATGTTGTTATGTTCATCAATTACTTTTCCATCTATGTGTATAATAATCATAAAAATTATCTTATTGGAGGAGGGGAATGAAAACTACTTTTTGAGCGACTTGCGTTAGAATGGAGCGATAAAAGTAGTTTTCATTCCTCCCCCAAAAGTAATTGATGAACAAATGATAAGATAATTATTGATTTATTAACACATTTCCTTCAGATAATCAAAAGTTATCCACAGATTGAATGACAAATTACTTATTTTTTGGTACAATCATACTTGAAATTAGGAAAAATTATATATTTTTATAGGTTTTTGATGGATAACTTTCGAGGTTATCCACATTTTTTCTCTTTTAGTTTATAAAAACTAAAAAGTCAGTAATTATCTATATAAAATAGACTTTTATTTTTACTTATTCACAGGTTATACACAAGTTATTCACAGGAATAATAGTTTTTTCCACAGCTTTTACAATGGTTATACACATTATTCCTAAAGTTATACACATTTATCGCAATAGTTATTCACAAGAGGCACGTCATGCAATCATTTGATTTAAATAATATATGGGAACATATATTGCAAGAGGCGAAAAAGAATATGCAACATTTACCTGACGCATTGTATTTGCGCGTCACGTCATCGTTGATTCCCATGTCTCTCGAAAGTCATTCGATCCATATTGGGGTCATGCAAACATTTGTAAAAAACTTAATCGACCAGCAGCCGCAGATTAGCAAGGCTTTGCAGGATGCTATTACTACGGTCATTGGTTCCCATCGAGATATGGTATTATTCGATTTCAATCAAGAGAGTGTAGATACTACCTTTGTTGATGAAAGTCTCATCGATACGCCAGTTGTAGCACCGCCGATGCCTTTACCACCTATAGTAGAGGAAAAGGCTCATCAAGAGGAGTTTTACACTCCAGTCTATCAAGATCCGGTCTATATCGACCGTACACCAGCGCCTGTGGAGATTCCAGACGAACCAATGATAGCGACACCAAAGAAATCTACAGAAACAACGCCAACATTACAGTCTGACAATGTACCTGTAGATTTATCGTTATCTAATCTCAATCCGGCGTACCGTTTTGATAACTACGTAACGGGCAATGCGAACCGAATACCATTTGGAGCCGCTCAAAATGTAGCTGAATTTCCTGGTGGAGACTATAATCCGCTCTTTATATACGGTCCATCGGGCCTCGGCAAAACACACTTGATGCACGCCATCGGTAATGCTATCAAGGAAAATCATCCACATATGAAAGTCATGTCTATTACGAGCGAAAACTTTATGAATATTTTCGTTGAAACATTACAGCGCAACCAAGGTAAATTATTCCGCAACACATTCCGCAATATAGACGTGCTCATGATTGACGATATTCAGTTTCTTGAAAGCCGTGAAAGTACGAAAACTGAGCTATTTAATACGTTTAATGAACTATTAAATAACAACAAGCAAATCGTACTTACCTCTGATACGATGCCAAACGATATGGAGCAATTCGAAGATCGTCTTCGCTCTCGTTTCCAAGCTGGCTACATTGCCACAATGGAAAATCCAGATTTAGAAACGCGTATTGCCATCTTCAGGTCACTGCTCGAACGAGAATATAAAAAGAATCGCATTATTCGCATCGATAATGATTCAATTAACTACGTAGCATTGCAATTTAGCGAAAACGTCCGCGTGTTGCAAGGTGCTTTCACCAAACTCATCGGTACAGCGTCCATCGATCAACGTCTAGAATCTATTGACCTAGAATACACAAAACACGCTTTGGCGGGTCTCGTTCATACCGAAGAGGTGAATATGGTTAATATTGAAAGCATCCAGAATTTTGTAAGTTCTTATTTCAATATTAAAAAGCAAGACTTACTCGGCAAAAAAAGAAAAGCCCAATTCGCATTCCCACGGCAAATCGCCATGTATCTATGCCGCGATATGATCAATGAAAGCTATCCTCAAATTGCAGCAGCTTTTTCTCGTGACCATACGACAATTCTCCATGCGTACGATAAAATAACGAAGGAAATTGAAAAAAATGAAGAAACTAAACGAATGGTTGCAGAAATCAAACAGAAATTAACAACCTGTGGATAACTCTGTGGATATACGGTGAATAACTTTGTGGATATCCTAAAACTCATACTTTGATGTTAATATGTGGATAAGTGGGTACAAACTATCAACATAGTTATACACAACTCATAATTCACACAGTTAGTGGCGCCAAATCACTTTTACACATATAAACAGGCCCCTACTATTACTACTACTAAAACTAACAAACAATCAAAAAACCAGTAGAAATAGATCTACCGTAGAATATCTATAGAGCATCTACGATAGTAAACATTGAATATTACAAACAAAGCAAGTAATTATTAGTGCTTTTACAATATATAAAAATCATAAAGGAGTAACATATGCATATTACATTCCCAAAAGCAAATCTCCAAAAAGCAATTAACGTATTGCAAAAGGTATCTCAAAATAAAACAAGTTCCAACTTACCAGGCGCTATTTACATGACTACAAAAAATGGTCAAGTAGAATTGCAAGGTAACGACTTTGAACTCGGCATTCGCTTAACCATCGATGGAGACATTAAAGAACCTGGTACTTTAGTGGTAGGCTCCCGCTATTTCCAAGAATTAATTCGCAAATTACCTGGCGATACTATTGAACTTTACAAACCAGAAGATGGAAATTCTTTGACTATCACATCTGGATCTTCCGAATTTAACCTTGTTACATTACACCCAGATGATTTCTCCTTGGTGGAACAAATTCACGACCAAGATCATGTAAACATCGATAGCTTTGCCATGAAAGAACTCATCGATTTAACAAATTATGCAGCTGCTACTGATGAAGATCGACCTGTATTTACCGGTGCTCTTCTTGAAATCAAAGAAAACGAAGTGACTATGGTTGCTACCGATACACACCGTATGGCTGTTAAAAAAATTACCATCGATGAACCAGCAACGACTCCAATGCGCGCTATCATCCCTACAAAAACGTTGGCTGAAGTATCTCGTTTATTACCAACAGATAATCCAGCTATGATCAATATCATTTGGAATCGTACACAAATCGTATTTAATTTTGAATCTATTTATATTATTTCTCGCTTAATCGAAGGCACATACCCTGAATATGAAAAGGTAATTCCTTCCCAATTTGACTCTAGTGCTGTTATCGACCGCCGCGAATTCGCTGGTGCTGTTGATCGCGTATCTTTGTTGGCTAAAGACATCAGTTATAACGTAATTCGTTATGATTGGTCTGAAAGTAATGTCACATTGTCTACTCAAAATACTGAAATCGGTATGGCAAAAGAAGACGTAGCTGTTGAATTTAAAGGCACACCTTTCACAATCTCCTTCAATGGTCGCTACATCTCTGACATCTTGCGTCACAGCACAGGCGATAATATTCACTTGTTCTTAAAACAAAATG
>CAKQBP010000001.1 GCA_934216375.1 uncultured Veillonella sp. | reverse complement strand
ATACTATATAATTCAAATTTTAAGACATTATTCTAACCTATTATAACGCAAAAAAGCAGCCCCACTAGGGGCCGCCTTTTCGTTTATCTTATTGCAAAGATGCTGCAATTTTTGTAAGGTTTTCATCCATACGTTCTAAGTATGTTTTATTATCTTCGTTGCTTTCGATAGTATAAATAGTTTCTACCTTAGCACCTACTTCTTGTGCCAAAGTTTTGGATACTTCTGGGCTAGCCATTTCTTCTGCAAAGATAGTAGTAATATGGTTTTCTTTAGCGTATTCGATGAGTTTAGCCAATTGTGCTGCATTAGGTTCACCTTCAGCAAATACATCTTCCACACTGTTTTGTTCTAAACCAAAATCACGGCATAGGTACGCAAATGCTGCATGGCCTGTAACAAAGTTTTTATGCGGAGCTTTAGCGAATTGCTCTTCATATTTTTTAATCATTGCATCTAATTTAGCAACGTATTCAGTATAATTCTTTTCATAATAATCCTTGTTTGCTGGGTCAACTTTTACAAGGGCATCCTTGATATTTTTCACTTCAATTTTAGCATTTTTCAAAGATAACCATGCATGAGGATCTTCTGCACCATGTTCTTTAATTTCTTCTGGGTCAGTATTTTTAATAGCTTCAACACCTTCAGTAGCTACAACAGATACGAGTTTATCATTTTTAGCTGCTTCGATAGCTTGTTTTGCCCAAGGCTCCATACCAAAACCGTTATACACAAATACTTGAGCTGTTGCCAATTGTTTCATATTTTCAGGCTTCAATTCGAAATCATGTGGTTCTACGCCATCTGGTATAATAGTAGATACCTCTACCTTGTCACCACCAATAGCCTTAGTAAACTCAGCCATTGCATTAAAGCTTGTTACCACTTGGATTTTTTTACCTGCTTGTTCCTTCTGTGCATTCGGTGCATCGTTGCCACAACCTGCAAATAAAGCAGCCATCATAATACCTACAACTAACAAAATCAGTTTCTTGATCATCGTAGTCCTCCTTTGTAAAAACCTGATCGCTATGCCTATACAGAATATAAACCATTCTTTAGTTGCAGTTGCGACTCAGTTGCATTTGTAATATAGTTATAGTATAAACTTACTTAGAATTTTGTCAATCAGAAATGTGGTTTTCATATGTTATCAATAGAACATCTTTATTTTTCCTATCAAGGTCAACCGCCTTATGTGTTAAATGACCTTAATTTACATATTCACAGTGGTGATTATATATCCATCGTTGGGGATAATGGGTGTGGTAAAAGTACCTTGCTCCGTCTCATTTTAGGTTTTCTTACCCCTGTAAAAGGCTCTATCAAGCGAAGCACCAATAATATTCGGTATGTGTCTCAAAAAAATGACTTCTCTCACGCAGGCTTTCCTATTACGGTAAAAGAAATCCTCGATTCCTACCGTAAACTTTTAAAGATTAAGGATAAACAGGAAGTCAATCGCGTATTAGAGCTTACCCATATGACGGAATTTAAAGACCGTCTCATCAGCAAACTTTCAGGTGGACAAGCTCAGCGTGTATCTATCGCCCGCGCCCTCATCGGTAAGCCTGACCTCATCATCCTCGATGAGCCTTCAACAGGTATCGATAGAAAAAGCCAAGAGGGCATCTATGCTCTACTTCGAAATTTGAACCAAGAGCACCATATTACGATTATCTCTGTTGAGCACAATATCGAAATGGCTCTCGCCAACTCTACCAATATCTACCATATTGCAAATGGTCAAGGTCACCTTTGCTCCCCTGAGCAATATGCTAGTGAAATCATGCACAGTACAGGTCGCAATCCAATAGATCACAAAAACTGCTCCTGTTTCACAGATGTAACAATAGAAGCTCAGGCTCAGGCTCAGGCTCAGGCTCAGGCTCAGGCTCAGGCTCAGGCTCAGGCTCAGGCCGATGATACCACAGTTGAGGAGGTGCGCCATGTTTAGTTATGATTTCATGCAAAATGCCTTCTTCGTAGCAATTTGTATTTCTCTTTTATGTCCATGTATTGGTATCTTCATGGTGCTACGCCGTTCCAGTATGATTGGCGATACCATGAGTCACGCATCGCTAGCAGGTATTACACTAGGTTTATTAACGAATACTAATCCAATTTTAGGAGCCTTTATCTTCACTGCCATCTGCGGTGCACTCATCGAGTTCTTGCGAAAATATTTTTCACACCATCTCGATCTTATTCTTACTATCATCTTATCCCTCAGCATCGGTACAGCTATTACACTTATTAGCTCAGGCAAACTAAAGGCTAACGCAAATGTATTCTTCTTTGGTAGCATCCTAACGGTAAACGCAACCGATATGATTAGTATTGCAGTGCTCACCATTTTATCAGTATTAACGCTATACTTTTTGTATAACTCCTTACTCTACATCGCTTACGATGAAGAAGCGGCTCGTGTAGCAGGTGTTAAGGTAGATTTTATCAACTATATCTTTGCTATCTTAATGGCTGCCGCCGTATCCATTTCTATTAAAATCGTTGGTGTTCTCGTATTGAGTGCCATGATTGCATTACCAGTAGCATCTGCATTACAATTAGAAAAAGGATTTAAAATAACTTTATTATGCTCCATTGGATTTAGCTTACTTGCCATGATTATCGGACTTTTTGGATCCTACTTCCTTAACGTAGCACCTGGTGGCTTCGTGTCCCTAACATCGGTAGGTATTTTACTGGTAGTACTAGTCATTAAAAATATTCGCACCATCATACGACGCTTTCAGTTTAGTAGATAAGCTAAAACAATAATTTATATATTTAGGCATAAATATTATAGCTAGTTAGAGTAATATAACTAGTTAGAGTCAAATAATATAGCTAGTAGATTAAAAAATATAACTAGTTAAATATAAAAATATATCTAACCAAATGCGATAGCATATTTGATATTTTATTAGCCATATAAGTCATTTAACTATACAGGTGTATAGCATGTTTAGTATTAAAATAGAATCGAAAGAGAGCTATGAATACAACAACTTGGCCAGAAGGCATAAAAAAGACCAAACAGCGCGAAGCCATTTGGTCTGTATTAACAACTACAGATAAACCCATTACAGCCCTTGAAATCGCAGAACGCTTAGGTGACGGTAGCACTACTTGGATGTCTACTATCTACCGTACACTTGAACTATTAGAAACTAAGGGTATCGTTACACGTACCACGCTCATGGGTAGTGATATGGCATATTATGAAATCACCCCTCATACACACCGCCACTATGCTGTATGTACGAGCTGTGGTGCCATGATACCTCTACATACCTGTCCCGTCGTAGAAATGCCTAAAGAACTCAGCGAAGCAGGATTTACTGTGACGGAACATCACTTAGAGATCGCTGGAATCTGTAAAAACTGTAAGAATAAGAATAAATAACAAAAAGGACGTAACTTTAAAGGTTACGTCCTTTTATAATAATACATTACTATATGTATCTATTAACTCACGATTTATGTGTATTAACTCAATACGTGTTTCTACTAAAAACGATGTATACGAATTGTTTTTAACTTTCACCAGTTACAGCATCAACGGAGCCACTAAGAAACCGAGTGCTACGGAGATGGCAATAGCAAGTACGCCAGGTATGAAGAACGGATGGTTAAATACGAGTTTACCAATTCGTGTAGAGCCCGTATCGTCCATTTGTACAGCCCCCAAAAGTGTTGGATATGTAGGCAATACAAAGAGTGCAGATACAGCTGCAAAGGATGCGATAATAATATAAACGGATCCTGTGTTCTCTGGTGTAATACCGAGAGCTAGAATTACAGCTGGTACCAAAGCTTGCGTAGTTGCCGCTTGACTATACAACAATGTACTTGCAAAGAAGAACGCTACCGCCAATAGGAACGGATATGCTGTTACCATGCTAGAAGCGAGCGCTTTGATTTCAGGGATATGACCTTTTACAAAGGTATCACCCAACCATGCTACGCCTAGTACACAGACACAAGCGGATAAGCCGGATTTGAATGTACTTGTATTAACAAGTTCTGCTGTATCAAGCTTACAGAAGAATGTGATAGCAGCCGCAATAATCATCATAAAGCCAATGATAGCATCATTTCGACCAAAGATAACTGGTTTAATAATACCAATGTTTTTGGAAATTGCTGTTGCGTAGAATACGATACAAATGATACCAATCAAGAAAATCAATACTGAAGTTTTTGCACCAGGTTTTAAGTGGAAATCAGTGCTTTTTTCACGAGGTGGCGCCACGTGACCTGCCGCCAAACGTTCTTGATACACTGGATCAGAAGATAAATCATTATTCGCAAAGGTAGACATGATAAATGCCGTAATCATAACCCCTACAAATGTTGTGGAAATACAGATGGCGAGCAATGTAGGATAGTTAACACCATATGGCTCAAGGAACCCACTCATAGCAACTACTGCTGCCGATACAGGACTCGCTGTGATACCAATTTGGCTTGCTACAACGGCGATAGATAATGGCACAGATGGCTTAATGTTTTCACTTTTCGCCACCTCTACGATTACTGGAATCATAGAGAATGCTGTATGACCAGTACCCGCTAGAATAGTTAAGAAATACGTAACAGTTGGTGCCAAATAGTTGATATGCTTAGGATTTTTACGCAAAATACTTTCAGCAATGCGCACCAAATAATCAAGACCGCCGGCTAACTGTAAGGCACAGATGGCTGCGATAGCAGACATGATAATCAGAATTACATCCCATGGAATCTGTCCCGGAAACATCCCCATACCAAGGCTTAACAACACAACCCCAAGGCCGCCAGCGTAACCGATGCCCATGCCACCTAGGCGAACACCGAGGAAGATGGCACCAAATAAAATAATAACTTGCATAATTACATAAATGTCCATACGATGACCTCCTTTATACATATATAGTATCATAGATATGCTAAATAATCATCGGATTTTGGCAATGTATAGTCTATAGTTTAAAATATGACGAAATTTCGATATGCTACACAAAAAAAACTACACCCCATTGCCTTAAACTACTAACAAAAGACAATAGGTGTAGCTTTCCAATAATTAATTTAGCATTATAAAATAATTGGGCGCATATCTTCAAGTATCCCCTCTTCCTCAGTGGCACGTTGGATACTTTCACCTACAATACGAACCATGTCCTCTAATTGTTCCACAGTGGATGCCAATGGAGGCATGAGGATAACCACGTCGCCAATAGGGCGGCAAATAAGACCTTGTTCACGGGCAAGGATTGCCACCTTAGCACCTACCGCATCATTCGGGCGATACGCTTCGTGGGTGGACACATCTTTTTCAAGTTCAATACCTACAATGAGGCCCCGCTGACGAACCTCTTTAACATGCTTTAAAGATTTAATAGGTTCTAGAGCCTTTGTGAAAGCTTCCACTTTTGCCGGCAATTGTTCAATTACCTTTTCATCACGGAATACTTTCAAAGAAGCCAACGCAACGGCACAGGCCAAGGCATTACCAGTATAGGAGTGACCATGATAGAATGTTTTCTTTTCTTCAAAGGTGCCGAGGAATGCATCGAATACGCGTTTTGTAGTCAATGTTGCCGCTAATGGAAGGTACCCACCAGTGATACCTTTGGATAAGGTCATAAAATCTGGAGATACCCCTTCATGTTCGCAAGCAAAGAATTTGCCAGTTCGGCCAAAGCCAGTAGCTACTTCGTCAACGATGAGGAATACATCGTGTTGTTCTGTTAACTCACGAACCCGTTTCAAATAACCGTGAGGCATTACGAGCATGCCTGCCGCTGCTTGCACCAATGGTTCCATAACAAGAGCTGTAATTTCATCGCCTTCTTCATTAAGGATGCGTTCCAATTCAGTCAACGACTCTTCAAAAGCTTTATCTCGATCTGTCAAATCTCTATATACACCAGGACTTGGCAATGTTAATGGTTTAAATAATAGATTATGGAATACTTGATGGAATAATTGAATACCACCTACGGATACGGTACCTAATGTATCCCCATGATAGCCTGCATTGAGGGCGATAAACTTAGTCTTTTTCGTTTGTCCTACTTGTTGACGGTATTGGTACGCCATTTTAATAGCCACTTCGATAGCTGTACTGCCATCATCAGAGAGGAATACTTTATCTAAGCCTTCTGGAGCAAGCTCTACAAGCTCTTTACACAATTGTGCAGACGGAGGACTTACGAGGCCTAATAATGTACTATGTGCGATTTTATCGATTTGATCCTTCAATGCTTGGTTCAATACAGGATGGTTGTGACCATGAATATTAACCCACAAGGAGGATACGCCATCGTAATACTTTTTACCGTTCTCATCGATGAGGTATACCCCCTCACCGCGTTCAATTACTACTGGTTCTTGTGCTAGCCAATCTTGCATTTGTGTAAATGGATGCCATACAAACTCGTGGTCCCATTGTGCTGCTTGTGAAAGCTGTTTCTCTGCCATTTTGTCACCTCATACTTACTAAGTTTTACAAACTATAACTCTCTATTACATATACCTTATATAAACTAAATTAAATTACCCTATCTAAGGTATGCTAAAGTACAAATTTAATATGTCTCAAAATCACTGTTAATATGTACTCAATATCACTTCTAACATATATTAAATTGCTATAGCTAATATAAAATCAGCCAATTATTATTTATAGACCTAATACTGTGTTCCATAATTCCTTAGAATCAATAAAAGATCGAGCCCAACCAAGTTGAACCTTGTGAATATCCGGACCTTGGTATGGCGGCACTACAGCTACTACAGGAACACCTGTGTAACGCTCCATATCTGCCACATTTGTTTTCAACAAGAACAGATCTACAGCTGTCGTATCATTTACGATAATAGCTTTCACCTCGATACCATGCAATTTAGCATATTCGCAAGTCAAAACGGCACGATTAATAGAACCAAGACGACCATCTGCTACAACAATAGCTGGTAATTTGATATCTTTCATAAAATCCGTGAAAGTTTTATCTCCATAGAGAGGGGTCGTGATACCGCCTGCACCTTCTACAAAGGTTATGTCATAGCGACTCACTACATCTAATGTATGTTCTACAAGGCCATCATAGTCAATCTCGATACCAGCCAATTCCGCTGCAAGGCGAGGAGAAAAATCACCGGCAATAGCATAAGGATTCACTTCATGACGACGAGATTCAGGAATACCTGCCGAGCGCATCAAATGTGTTGCATCTTTACTCTCAAGGCCAATATTATAATTATCCTCATCCATCGTCACACATTCAGGGAAAGGAACTGCACTAGAAGACACAGGTTTCACCATACCAACAGCAAAGCCATCGTCTACAGCCATCGCCCCCAATAACCCTGTCACAAACGTCTTGCCTACATCTGTATCTGTACCGATTATAGAAATACCTAACTGCTTCATACAAAGCTCCTCTCAAGCGAATACTTACTGCCGCATAGGTTAACTAATTTATATGATTAAGTTTACAATCTAATTACAATATACAGCGAAAAGGAATATATAGTCAACCTATTATTACGCTTAAGGTTTACCATAATAGGACTATATGGGGCCCGAATACATTAGTGAGACCCTAGTTAAAAATCACAGAACCTAGCTCATCGCTCCAAAGCGAGCTAAGTCGCTCTTTACTAGGTTCTGTGATTTTTATGGCTGTACTTATGTAATAGTCCCATATAGTCCTACCATCAACCTTAAATGCGAAAATAATAGGTTGGCTATATAGAGAGCAAGAAAAGGGAATGGCTAAGCCGTTCCCTTTCTTTGTTCACTCTTGATGCGACGAAATTACGCTAACTCGTTAATAGACATTCAGATTTGATGGGACTACTTCATAGGTACAGTTGGAAAAAGAACGATAACTTTTTCGTCCCTTACTCATTTGATACAGTGAATTTTGTTTTATTGATTTATGAATAGACTCGATGGGACGAGTTCACAAATACAGTTATAAAAAGAGTGATGACTAACCGATTAGCGACTTAGCTCGCTTTGGAGCGTAGAGGTTAGTCATCACTCTTTTTTACCTAAATGTAGTTATCTAACGGGGCCCCAACGAGACCACCACTAAATCTCAATATAACGGAATTCGCCTGTATCAGGATCCATCATACCTCCATAGAAGCCCATTCCTTTTGGAAATAGTGGATGGTGGCGTAGGAAGTTAACTGTATAAATTACATTGTCTTCAGAAATATGAAATCTATCCATCCAATCGATAAGACCTGGTTCGATCATGTGAATAGCATCTTCACTAATACCTTTCGCTTTCATAGATTCCATAAATGTAGTAGCAGAAAAGTCGATCATACCGCAGTTTTCATGACCGATGATTAGCACATCTTCAATTTCCATACCATAGGTAGCAACGAGCAGACTTTGCACGATGTTATCGATAGGTTGTGTTACACTATTACCTGCAGTTTTAATGACAATTATCTCTCCTCGATGAAAGCCTAGTGCTTCTTCAAGCATACCTACTAAGCGGGTATCCATACAAGTTACGATGCCTAACTTTTTTGTAGGATGACTTGTTAATTCAGCCTTTGGCAGCTCAGGATGATGTTTTACATAGTCTTTATTGATTTCAATTATTTTTGCAATGTCAATCATAAGGGGCCTCACTTTATATACTCTATTTCCACCTGAAATAGATTCTATTCATTATATACACCTTATTCATCACAAAACAAGTTTAAATTTCAACTTATAAATTATTATTATGAATTTTACGATTATACAAAATCTTTAACTCAATAATATTAACTTTTATCTTATAATTTGTTTTTATTTATATCAATCATATAAAAACTTCAAAAATGCGATGAATATTCTGTATAATTCTGACATATATAGTAGATTTAAAAACCCTTCCTATGGTACTATTAACACTATAGAAAGCAAACGCCACATGATACCGCATATGACGTGAACTGTATGTACAGTAAGGAGGTTTTATAATGGGTATCAATCAAAAAACGTTGCCAGGCATTTTGCTCTGTGCCATTCTCGCTATTCCTTGTTGGCTACTAGGACAGCAATTTCATCTAGTAGGTAGTCCAATCTTTGCCATCATTTTAGGTATAATTATTGGTTCTATCTTTACCTCTTGGAAACGGGAAAAAACAGGTGCTGGCATTGGATTTACATCCAAAAAGATTTTACAGTGGGCCGTTATTTTGTTGGGCTTTGGTCTTAACATTACACAGATTCTACATGTAGGTTGGATTTCTTTACCTGTCATCATTTCTACCATCGCTACATCGTTAATCGTATCCTATGTTATTTATCGATTAACCCATATTGACTCTAACTCAGCTGTTCTCATCGGTGTTGGTTCATCCATTTGTGGTGGTTCCGCTATTGCTGCAGCGGCACCAGTTATTAAAGCAGAGGATCATGATATTGCACAAGCAATCTCTGTTGTATTCTTCTTCAATGTAGTAGCCGCCTTCGTATTTCCTCAATTAGGCGACGCCATTGGGCTCTCTAACATGGGCTTTGGATTGTTCGCTGGTACTGCAGTTAACGATACTTCTTCTGTAACAGCAACAGCTGCTGTATGGGATAGTATGAAAGGTACGGGCACTCAAGTTTTGGAATATGCTACTATCGTAAAGCTAACACGTACCCTAGCTATTATTCCTATATGTTTAGGCCTCGCTAGTTATCAAGTATACAAAGCCAAGAAAAATGCCTCTCAGACAGATGGTGTAAACGTTAGTATTGCTAAGATTTTTCCAAGATTCGTTTTATACTTTGTACTTTGCTCCCTTATCACAACAGCATTATCCTATGCTAATGTAGATATTCAATTCTTGAGTATCTTCAAAACAATTTCCAAATACTTTATTACAATGGCCATGGTAGCAATCGGCCTAAATACAAATATTGTAAAATTATTAAAATCCGGCGGCTCTGCCCTTGCCTTAGGCGCTTGTTGCTGGATTGCTATTTCTGTCGTAAGCCTTATGGCACAACATATGATAGGTTTATGGTAGAAAATATACATATATTGTATATTATGTTATAATTATATATGAATAGAATAGTAAGAACCCCTCCAGTAATGGAGGGGTTTCGTGCTACTATTCACCTTATTAGTACTTTATCATACCATAGTCAGGAGGGTTAATATGTACTTCTTACAAGGACTTCTTGTCGGCCTCGCTACGTTTGCCCCTGTTGGCATGCAAAACCTCTTCATTATTAATACGGCCTTGGTGCAACCTGTCCGTCGCATTATATTGACGCTAATCATACTAGCGTTTTTTGACATGAGTTTAAGTGCTGCCGCCTTCTATGGTATTGGTGCCGTTCTTGAAATGTGGCCACTCACAAAGCTCATAGTTCTCCTCTTTGGGGGCCTCCTCATTGTTTATATGGGCTTTAATATATTTAAAACTGAACCAGACATTCGCAATGTGGACACACATATTCCAGTTAGAAAAATTATTGTCTCAGCCATTGCGGTATCATGGGGCAATCCTCAAGCCATTCTAGATGCGACAATGATGCTCGGTGCTTTTCAAGCTAATATTCCAAAAGAAAGCATCTACCACTTCTTCGCTGGTTTCTTAGTTATGACACCAATTTGGTTTGGTTCTCTAGCTACTACAATGCATCTACTAGCTAAAAAAATTAAAATTACTCATATGGCATGGATTAACCGTTTCTGTGGTTCGGTTCTCGTCATTTATGGTATCAAACTATGTATTGATGGCTTCATGATGTTAAGAGACTTTTTGTAAGGTTATACTCATAGATACAAAGAAAAGTCTAAATCACTAATACCATCATAACTATATAAGAAAAATACAAATAAATGATGTACAGAAAAAGAAAAAAGTCGTTAGCAAGTTGCTAACGACTTTTTCATTTATAATCTCATTTATAATTCTTCAAGTACCTGCCGGAACATATCTCTAAGAGCTACAATATACGAATTATTTTGATTTCGTTGCGATATAAAGTAGTAGTGGCGTTCTATAGATTTACCATGATTCGTCAACACCTTACGTTCGATACCTGGCATAGGATCTGTTAAGTATTTAAAACAATCTAATAGTAATAGCCCTTGCTGCCCTGCAACCAAGTATCGTGCTTCTTCTAACGTGCGAGCATAAGCGAAGGCACCATTATAACCTATGGCTTTGCGATAATGTTCCTCTTCAGACAAGGTATATTTCCCACGACACAATAAAATAAGTGGTAAATCATCGATATGCTTTAGTTCTACACAATCTTCATTAGTATATTCTTGTGGTACCTCTATAAATGTAGTGGCTTTATCAATTAAATGACTTTCAAAATCATCAGATAAAATTTGCCATTGATCATTAAATACTACATCTACACGACGATCGCTGAGCATGCCATATAGCTCTTCATGACTGCCGCTGTACATACGAATATCTAAATTTTTATAACGCTTTGCCATGCGAATCACAGTTTGCTGCATAGCAATCCCACTATAACGGTTCAAATAGCCAATGCGCAAACTCACCCGTGCATCTGTACCAATGCGCGTCGTTTCTACCTTAATATCATGGAACCGTTCTAATAACTTCTTACCAGATCGATATAAATATTGTCCTGCTGGTGTTAGATGAAAACTTCGTTTCTCTCGAACCATTAATTCAACACCAAGGCTATTTTCAAGAGCTTTGATTTGCTGAGATATAGCAGATTGAGATACATATTGCTCTGTTGCCGCTTGTGTAAAACTGTTATTATCTACTACACATACAAAATACTCTAATTGTTTTAATAACATATCGATGCACTCTCATCTCTCTTATGGATTAGACAAATCAATACCTTTGAAACATTTCGCAACATATAACCCCATATCGGAGTTTGCTATACGTTTTCTCTACATAGTATCTTACATAGAATCTATAGTATCTATCGATCCTCTACATAATACTAAATATATTTAACTATGTCTAAAACGGTGAAAGCAGATCAGCTATGATGATTAACTTTCACTGGGAATAACTAAACTACGATAAATAAACAGGGCCGCTACAAAGAATATAGCTGCTGTAGACCAAAAGACCGCCCCGTACCCAAAGGCACGAGCAATCATACCACTAAGGACAGGCCCCAATACATTTCCCATCATGGCCACACTAGACACCGCACCAAACACGATACCTCGCCGCTCAATAGGAACCGCCTTGGATATGAGCGTATTGGCAATCGGTGTAATAAAACCCATGAAGAATCCTGCAATGGCACGGAATACACCAAGTCCCCATATGCTAGGCATTATATATTGAAGTATAAACAAAGTCCCTACAGCCCATGTAGCAGTAAAAACAATACGAGGCATGGTTAAACGTTCTGTTATCTTGCCAATGGAGATTGAAGCTAAAGCACTAAACAAACCGGCGCCAAAGATGATTATACCAACAATAGTGGCTACAAACTCATCATTCATATGCATATAGTGCTTAATGTATAGTGGTAAAATGGGGCCAATGCCGGTAATACCAAAATTACATAGAAACAATAGCCCTACCAAGAGGCGAACACGAGGTATGACCAAAAAGGATTTAATTAGAGACAGCTGCGACTCTCTAGCATCTACCTTATGCTCAAACTGTAGATTAGGCATGAATAGATAAATCCCCAACATACAAAGCCCTGTTAAGGCTGAGAACATAACAAATGGAGCGCGATAACCTAATAAGTCCGCTGCCAAACCACCCATGAGTGGTCCAAATACGAGGCCCATAACCATGGAAGCTTGGTATAAGCCCATTGCCCAAGGTACCTTATCCTCAGGGGTTACGAGAATAATAATAGCCAATCCTATTGGAACATAGCCCCCTACCACACCTTGCAAGATACGTAACATCAATAACTGCCATGGTGTTTGTGTAAAAGCACAGGCGCCAACAGTCACCATCAGGGTAAACAAGATGAACATCATTACCTTACGCGGACCAAGCTGATTTGCCTTACGCGACCAATAGGGAGCACTAAGAGCCACCATACAAGGCGTTACACCAGATACAAGACCTGCCCACATGGCCGCTTCTCCTGGATCATGAAGACCTAGCTCAGCTAAAAATAACGGAAGGAAGGATAATACACCGATAATTGTTATACCCCCACCAACCTGTATAGTACAGATTAGGTATATAATTCGTTTCCAAGAAGAATCCATAATATCCTTCTTTCTTATTTGAAATTACCTATAAAGGTAGTAATATACATATCGATATGAGCTAAAGAATACTATAATACAAAAGAAATGTTTATAGAACAGATTTTTATTCTTACCTCAAAAGAATGCAACAGCATATATTTACATAAATCCATAGAATATATACTTATAATTCTATTGTATCGCAAACAACCTAAAAAGACCATCGCTTATACCCATAAGGGTCAGCGATGGTCTTTTTTATCGTGTGATTCTCCTACTTTTACCAAAGAAAGAGATGCCTACGATATATTATTTTTGTTTGAACATCCAATAAATATAGTAAATAACAAGCGCATAAGTCACTACGTCAAATACAGGTAAGAATGGCACCATTTTAGATAAACGTCCAAATCCATGAACATGGATATTTGCCGCAATAATAGCAACAAGATTCAAGCGATGAATCCAGATTGCTTTTTTACGAGATACAGATTTTGCCATATTCCCTACCCAAGGTGTTAAGTATAATACCGCAAAGATAAGAGCAATAAACATAGCCACAAGGGAGATATAACCTCCCCAGAAGCCTAAAAAGGATTTCAAAGCTTTCAAGAAGTATACATACCAGTGTGCACATACGAGAACCACACTAACAATACCTACGATGCGATGAATTTCAAACATTTCTTTTGGATTGTATCGTTTGATAAACCATTTTGGTTTTGTTGCAATGTATGTTAATACAAGCCATGCCACATAAGGAATAAGGCCTAAGTGAACCTTCCAATTGCCGATTGGTCTACCACCTGTTACATAACCATATTCCACCATCCCCATAAATATTAAGGATAAAACTGCAATCCAAATTAAAATATGGTATTTACTCTTAAACTGTTTTTTTACAACTTCTGCCATAATAAACCTCTCTATGTCTTATATATACAATCTACAAGTATACATCTAGTTTGGCCTAATGTAGCATGCTAATAAAACACTCTCACCCTATAGCATTCTACTTAGAACTAATTACTGATTAAATTAGAATCCAATTATTACATTAGAATTTGAAGTTAAGATCCGCACGATAGTAATCATTTACGCGATTGCCTTCTTGTGTTTTAGCATTGAAACCGTAGTATGCATTAATGCCGATATTTTTCTCTGGTGAGTAAGATGCGCCCAACTCCCACGCTTTATAACCTTCAAAACGCGTTGTTTTTTGCAAATCATTAGATTCGTATTTTTGTGTTTTGAAAATCGGTGCATTTTTAGCTTGATCGTAGTAATCTAAGCCTACTGCCCAAGAATTCTTTTTATCAATTTTGTAGTTGCCCCATTTAGCGCCTACATTCCAAATATCAGAATCACTCAAGCCTGATGCTTTAACCCACTCACCGTGAATATCAAGTTTACCTACATTATATTTCGCATTGAAGCCATATACATTATCAAAGTCATTATTTTTCTTGCCATTACCCATGCGTACATTCGCTGTACCTACATGAGCAAGCATACCACCAAAGCTAAAGTGATTATTTACAGCCACATTAGCATTCACAATGCCCACATCACCGTTATTTTCCTTGGAAACTTTTGCAAAACGGCCTGCTGTCATATAACCATAGCCACCATTTAATGTCACTTTTTTACCAAGCTTGGCTGTAGCGCCTACACCATCAAAGTTGGAGTTATAAATGAGACCACCGCCAAATTTTTGAGTATAGCGACCCGCATCGACCACAACATTTTTACCAAACTTGTGTTCTACGTATGCCAAATCCCAATTAGCTTGTGCCTCTTTAGAGCTATCACCTAGCTCAATAGAACCTGATGTAATACGGGCTTTAACAGAGGTATTTTTATTAACCTTTGCGTCGAGACCTAGACGTACACGAGCTGTGATCTTATCTTCGTAATCATAACCATCGCCACCCTCTTTACCGATGTAATTGATACGAGCATCACCAGTAACTTTTACATTGCCTACGCGGTCTTCCAATTTAGCTACACGCACACCAAGTGTATTCAATTCATTGGAAAATTCATCCGCCAAGCGATTTAACATAGCTTGTTGTTCCGCATTTGCCCGATCTTGATTAGCCATACCTTTTGCAATCATTTGGGCCATTTCATAACGCGTAATATTATTTTGCCCTTTGAAAGTACCATCAGGATATCCATTGATAATACCAGCTGTAGCCAATTGATCTACTGCTTGATAAGCCCAACTATCAGAAGGAACATCGGAAAATGGGTTAACAGCAAAAGCTGTAGCCACACCCATCATGGCAGCCACCGCAAAAGCACTGGTCATTTTACGTTTAATCATACTAAACCTCACACAATAAAAATAACAAGAATAAAAATGAATAGATAATGAATCTGTGAACCTAATTATCATTATCATGTTTAACATACAGATAATAACAATTTTCATTATATGAGTAAAGGGAAAATGTATATCAATCTCACAATCATTTATGACTCAAACTGATACTATCCTATGTTAATATCCTATGTTAATTTACTAGAAACTATAAATGTAACGAAAAATCCCTTCTGCATGATACAGAAGGGATTCTAATAATTCATATTATTTCTTTTTAAACATCAAGTAAATGCAGTAAAGAACGAGACCGTATGTAATAATATCAAACACTTGTAAGAATGGCACCATTTTAGAAATACGATTAAAACCATGAATATGGATATCTGCAGCAACAAGTGCTACAAGATTTAATCGATGTAACCAAATACCTACATTACGACCAGATGGTGTAACTTTTCTAAGTTTTGGAGTTAAGAACGCAAGGCCAGAGATTGTAGCAATACCAAAGGAGGTAAGAGCCACATATCCGCCCCACCAACCAAGGATGGATTTAGCCGCTTTACCAAAATAGAGATATAAATGGAATGCAATAACAGCTACCGTGGCAATACCTAATGCACGGTGTACCTTATACATGTCACCTAAATTATAGCGGCTTGTAAACCATTTAGGGCGAGTCGCTAAATAGGTCATGATGATCCATACACACCATGGCACAAGACCCGTATACACTTTATAATTACCAAAGGCACGACCACCGGCCATGTAGCCCCACTCTAATAAACCGATCATAACTAAGGAGAAAATAGCAATCCATACAAAGATATGGTAAATACTTTTTTTCTGTTTTGTTTCAACTTGATTCATCATATACCTCTCAAAAATAATACCTAAAAAATTCAATCTATACGATATAGTTTATCATTTAAATCGAATTTTGTAGATTACTTATATTAGATACATAGTATATATTATAAGAATAATTCTAAATTAAAATGCCTATTATAGTAATTCTAAGTTTATTACAATGAATAAATTTTTTCTCTACAGAGAATACATTGTAATCTACTAATACAGAATCGGTAAATAAAAAGCCCCTCATAGTTGTGAGCATATGCTTTCACCACTACAAGGGGCCATAGATTAATGAATCCTATTATATATAGGCATACAAATTAATCATCATCCTAATTATTTTTGATCCCGTTTACGATATACGATGAACGGACGTGTTAAATAGTTGAGTGGAACACTCAAGCAGTGTACCAAACGGCTGAATGGGAAGATAATAGCAACCACCATCCATGCCAACATATGGAATTTAAACATGAATGGTACACCTTCCATCAAGGATGGATCCGGCATAAAGGATAGTAAGCTACGGAACCATGGACCGATGGATACACGGTAATCAAAGAAGCCAGATGCATTAAGTAATGTACCGGCCATACCACTAAAGATAGCCAATGTTAAAAATAAATATAGCCATTTATCAAAGCCAGATGTATTTACTTTCATAGCAGGTACAGTAAAGCGACGTTTCATCAAGAGCAAGAAACCAACGATGAAAATGATACCCGCTACAGCACCCATATATAATGCACCTTCATGGTACATATGGTCATTAATACCCATAGCTGCAGTCCAAGTTTTAGGTACTAATACACCTACTACGTGACCGCCGATAACGCATAGCAAACCAAAGTGGAACAATGGATTGGCAATACGCAATTGTTTTTTCTCTAAAAATTCACTTGATTTTGTAGTCCAGTTTCTTTCAAAGTAGAAGAAACGAACAAGTGTGCCTACGATTAAGAAGGTAAACGCAATATATGGCAAAGCGCCCCATAAAAATAGATTCATCGTGCACCGTCCTCCAATCCATTTGCAACCGACAATATGATATCAAATAAGAATGCATAGGTCAGTTTTGCTTCGATCAATCGATCCCTAATATATTCTAACTTTGGTTTACAATAATCATACACTTCACGAGCCTTTTTAGGTTCGATAACTGCACATAACTCTAAAATAGCTGGAATATAGTCAGGCATCTCCTTTGGTAAATCATAGCCATTTTCTAGAAAGAAGGCTTTATATTTAACGAGTTCCTCTGCTTGTTCCCCTGTACCTTGCAATTCGTAAGTCGATAAGTACATCGTCGTATTACGGCTGAAGTCAAAGATACGTACGTATTGGTCTTCAAAGGCCTTACGATCCGTTTCTTCAATGTAATCAAAGAACTCTAGCAATCCTTGGCGAAGCTGAGGATGCTCAACAGAGTAAGTATCCTCTTTCCATTCACCAAGTTCATTGTACCAAGATTCATCTGGATACCGAAGCAAAAAAGAAGCAATGAGAGCTATTTTTTGTGCATCATCCATTATGGCAACCCCCTGTCGGGCATGCAAAACCACGATTGTGTTGCATTTCTAAGCGACCTTCGCGAGATACATTAACATCAGATGGGATAACAAAACGATCATTATATTTAGACAATGCTAACAATTTGTACATAGCATACATTTGCTCTTCTGTAAGATCTACTTCGTGAGCGATTGCTTCATCACCTGTCTCACGGCGGCGCATGTATTCACGCATATCGAGAATGCGTTGTAATACACGAGCTAAAATATCTGTATTACCAGCAGTAAACATATTAGCCAAGTATTGTACAGGCACGCGCATTTCATGTGCATCTGGCAAGTATACATCAGATGTTACACGTTGTAAGATTGGGCTGAGCGGTGGCACATACCAAACCATTGGCAATGTGCGATACTCTGGATGCAATGGCAATGCAACGCCCCATTCTTTTACAAGCTTGTAAACAGGAGATTTTTTAGCTGCTTTCAAGAATGCTTCAGAGATACCTGCTTCGCGAGCGGCTTTAATAACCTCTGGGTCATTAGGATCCAAGATCAAATCTACTGTATTTTGGTAAATTTCTTGTTCATCCTTCGTAGCTGCCATTTCTTGAACTTTGTCCATATCGTATAAAACTACACCAACATAGCGCATACGACCTACACATGTTTCAGCGCAAATTTGAGGCAAGCCATTTTCCAAACGAGGGTAACAGAATACACATTTTTCAGCTTTATTTGTTTCCCAGTTATAGAAGATTTTTTTGTATGGGCAAGATGGAACGCAATGTCTCCAACCGCGGCATACATCTTGAGAAACAAGTACAACACCATCTTCATCACGCTTGTAGATAGCACCGGATGGACATGCTGCTACACATGCAGGATTCAAACAGTGGTTACAAAGACGTGGTAAATAACGCATGAATACTTCTTCGTAGTCAAATACGATATCATCACCCATTTTAGCCAAGTTCACATCTTCCCGTGCATGATGACCACCAGCCAAATCATCATCCCAGTTAGGGCCCCATGTTACTTCCATTTTTTGCTTTGTTAACAAAGAACGAGGACGTGCTACAGGTTGATTATTTTTACGACCGGTATGAATCAATGTTTCATAATCGTATGTCCAAGGTTCAAAGTAATCCGTAATTTCTGGTTGTTCTGGATGATAGAACAACTTCATCAATCGAGAGCCTTTAGAGCCTGTGGAAAGCGCCAAATTACCGCTTTTATCGAGAGTCCAGCCACCCTTCCATTTCTCTTGGTTTTCCCAATTACGTGGGTAACCCACGCCAGGGCGGGTTTCCACGTTATTAAAGTACATATATTCCGCGCCTTCGCGGTTCGTCCATGTATTTTTACAAGTAATAGAGCATGTATGACAGCCTAAACACTTGTCCAAATTTAGGACCATGGATACTTGAGCTTTAATCTTCAAGCCAATCCACCTCCTTCAATTTACGAGCCACAATTGTCATATCACGTTGGTTACCAGTTGGGCCATAGTAGTTAAAGCCATAGCTCAATTGACCATAACCGCCGATCATGTGTGTCGGCTTCATGTGAATATGAGTTGGCGCATTGTGTGTACCACCGCGACGATCTTTCTTAACTTGCGTACCAGGAACGTTGATGTGACGGTCTTGGGAGTGATGCATATAAGAAATGCCACGAGGAATACGTGGAGATACAACTGCACGAGCTGCAACTACACCATTTTTATTGAAAGCTTCTACCCAGTCGTTATCTTTAACACCAATTTCTGCTGCATCATCTTCATTGAGCCAAATTGTTTGGCCACCGCGGAACAATGTCAACATTTGTTGGCTATCAAAGTACATACTATGTGTAGACCACTTATTATGTGGAGTTAAGTATTTCAATGTAATTTCTGGAATACCTTCTTGTTTATAATCACCTTGTACTGGTTTATATGACAATACAGGTTTGTACAATGCCATAGCTTCGCCATAGTCGCGCATCATTTCATGATCACAATAGAACGATTGACGACCTGTTACAGTACGGAATGGTACCTTATCTTCTGTAGATGTTGTAAATGGAGAATAACGACGGTTTTTATCATTCTTACCAGTACTTGTTACAGAGCTAATGATAAAGCGTGGTTGACGAACCATGTCATCGAAGGTAATTTTTTCTTGTTCGCGACCTTTTGCATTCTTTTCAAGCCCAGAAAGACCTGTTTTTTCTTCCATCGCTTTCCAAGAACGAACCGCTAATTTACCATTTGTACAAGAAGATAATGTTAATACAACATTACAAGCTTCCTTACATTCGTAAATGCTTGGACGGCCATGAGAAATGAAGTCTGGATTATCAATCGTACCATTTTGTGCATACAATGTTTGATATTCGTCAGATACATCCCACGCCAAACCGTGAGCACCCATTTTATTTTCGATATTAGGTCCTAAAGCAATGTATTTTTCAAAGATCTGACTGTAATCGCGTTTTACATGAACGAGGTTCGGCATTGTTTTACCAGGGATTGGTTCACATTCGCCTTTACTCCAATCAAGAACTTTACCTTCTGGTTGCGCTACTTCGCCTGGGCTATCATGGCCAAGTGGAGTAGCTACAATATCTTCATATTCTGTAAAGCCAGATTCTTTTGCTACGCGAGATACTGTTTCTGCAAGGGTACGGAATGTATCCCAGTCGGATTTAGTTTCCCATGCGCAATCAACAGCAGCTTGGAATACATGTACATATGGATGCATATCTGTGGAAGACAAGTCTTCTTTTTCATACCATGTAGCTGCTGGGAACACGATATCAGAATATAAACCTGTAGACGCCATACGGAAGTCGATATCAATTAAGAGATCAAGCTTACCCGCACCATCTGCTTCGCGCCATTTAATTTCTTCTGGACGCGTAGGAGCATCATCATCTTCCAATACGGCATTTTTTGTGCCTAATAAGTGTTTCAAGAAGTACTCATGACCTTTAGAAGAGGAGCCGATAAGGTTCGCACGCCATACAAACAAGTTGCGAGGGTGGTTTTCTTTAGCTGCAGGATCCTCTACGCAGAATTGTAAATCTTTATTTTTCAAGGCTTGTGCTACATATTGGTTGATTTCTGCTTCTGTACTAGCACCGGCTGCACGAGCATCATTAATCAATTCTTGGCTACCTTTATTGAAAGTAGGATAAGATGGCAACCAGCCTAAACGAGCTGCTAATACATTGTAATCCCCAGGATGACGATAGCGAGGTTTAGCCAATTTAGATACGCGGTCTGCCAAATCGATGCAGTCAGAACGATATTGCTCTGTAGCAAAGTAGAACCAAGATGTACCATTTTGCAAACGAGGAGCCTTACTCCAGTCATTGGCAGTCATGATACCACCCCAACCTTCAACAGGACGAAGTTTTTCTTGACCTACGTAGTGGGCCCAGCCACCACCGTTAACACCTTCTGTACCACAGAACATGATAAGATTCAAAATAGTACGGTAAATAACATCGGCATGATACCAGTGATTGATACCACCGCCCATGATAATCATGGAACGACCTTTCGTTTTTTCTGCATTATCTGCAAATTCACGTGCTGTAGCAATAGCAATGTCTGCTTTTACGCCAGTGATTTTTTCTTGCCATGTAGGTGTGTATGGAGTGTCGTCAGTGTAAGCTGTCGCCACCTCACCACCGATACCGCGGTCAATACCATAGTTAGCAAGAATGAGATCGTATACAGTAGTCACTTTCACAGGACCATCAACAGTTTGTACTGTAATAGTTGGAATAGCACGTTCAATAATGCCTTCGTGTTCTTCATCACCAAAGTACGGCAATTTAACAATCGTCACATCTTCACGTTGATCAAATACGGATAAACGAGGATCGATTTTAGCCCCTGTATCACGATTTTCAAGACGTAAATTCCATTTTTCAGGATGTGTGTGACGTTCGCCCATTGTACCATTAGGAACAACGATTTCATTTGTTAATTCATCAATCAATACCATTTGGAAGTCAGCGCCTTCCTCTTGGCGACCTAAGTCCTTAGCATTCAAGAAACGACCTGGTTGAACCGTGCCGTTGATGTCTTCAACGCGTACAAGGAATGGCATATCTGTGAACTCTTTTGCATACTCTTTAAAGTATGGAGTTTCTTTGTCGATGTAATATTCTTTTAAAATAACGTGACCCATAGACATAGCAAGCGCCGCATCGGTGCCAGCTTTTACATTGAGCCATGCATCGGAAGATGTGGTAGATTCCGCATAGTCAGGAGACACGGATACTACCTTAGTACCTTTATAGCGAACCTCTGTCAAGAAGTGAGCATCTGGCGTACGAGTTAACGGTACGTTAGAACCCCAAGTCATGATGTAACCAGCATTATACCAGTCACCAGATTCAGGTGTATCAGTTTGTTCACCCCAAACTTGAGGGCTGGAAGGTGGCAAATCGGCATACCAGTCATAGAAGGATAATGGTGTACCACCCATCAAGTTAAGGAAACGAGCCCCTGCTGCATAGGACAACATGGACATCGCAGGAATTACCGAGAATCCTGCGTTGCGGTCAGGGCCGTAAGTTTTTGCTGTATATAGTAAGGATGCTGCAGTGATTTCTGTTGCTTCATCCCATGTGGAGCGCACAAAGCCACCCATACCACGGGCAGACTTATATTTTTTCGCTTTTTCAGGATCTTCTACGATAGATTTCCAAGCTTCGATTGGGTTCTTAGCATTCTTCTTTGCTTCTCTCCAAAGCTCAGCCAATTCGCCACGTACATAAGGATATTTTACGCGCAAAGGGCTATAGAGATACCAAGAGAAGGTCGCACCACGAGGGCACCCACGTGGTTCGTAATCCGGCATATCATCTGGTGTTTCAGGGTAATCAGTTGCTTGATTTTCCCAAGCTACAACACCATTTTTAACATAAATGTTCCAGCTACAAGAACCAGTACAGTTTACACCATGAGTCGTACGGACTACTTTATCGTAGGACCAACGGTCACGATAAAAATTTTCCCACTCGCGACCACCATCTTCTGTGATTTGATGACCACTTGGAGATACTTCCTTCTTACGAAGAAACTTAAACTTTTGAGACAACAAGCTCATCTCGTGTCCTCCTTCAAAACTACAAAAAAATCCCTTGTGCTAGATGTGCTAACACAAGGGAGAAAATCCTGTTATTCGATATTACTAATATTAGGGTCGATACCATCAACCTCTAAATCAAGTAATCCGATTAAAGCGTCAAAATCACAGATTACTAGATGGTGTTTGTCATAGGCTACATAGCCTAACTTACGCAACTCACTTAACATGCGATTTAAACTTTCTCTTGATGTGGCAGCAAACTCAGCCAACTCTTGATTTGTTAGGGCAATATCAATAAAGATACCATCCTCGCGCTTTACACCATAACTATTGGCTAAGCGCAACAAGGTAGAATAGAATGCTCCCTTCTTGCCGTAAAGTAGCAAGTCTCGGTATTTTGCCTGTTGACGACGCATATGTAAAGTGTAGATTTTCATCATCGCAATGGCCAATGAATGGTCCTTTGCAATAGCCCCTTCCAACACATCATAGCGTATACAATAAACAGAGCAATCCTCCCGAGCAATGGCGTTGAACACATATGTTCTAGTGTTCTCCTCATACAACGGAACCTCACCAATTACATTATTCGGTCCTACTAAACGCAACGCAAAAATGTGTCCGCTAGCTTCGAACTTTTTAATGCTCATTCTACCTTTTACTACTACGTAAAAGTATTCTGCCTTGTCCCCCTCACGGAAGAGAAAATCACCTTTTTTAAGATGTAGTTCCTCACCCGGCAAAGCAAGCAATTGGTTAATTAAATTTTGATCCATACCATTATCACTCCACAGTACTTTTATAACAAAATCCATTAGTTATACTAATCTATTTATAGTAAAAGCACCTATACTATATACTTTTTCGTATATATAAGATTATTATAACTTATTAATTTCAGAATATGTGTGTTTTACATCACATTCACAAAAAAAATTACACTATATAATATATCTGTGATGTAAGACATTGAAAAATATTAATGCTACAATAATTATAACGCAATTTGTAAGCAAATCGAATACTTTCTATAGGATTTTTTTAGATTTTATTATTTATATATACTTTATATATAATTTTAATATATTTTTCTTGTCTTATCTGCGTGTATAGTTGTTACAGTAAGGAGAAGTTCAAAATGAACGAACTAAAAATGCCTCAAGTAGGTGCAAGCCGTAGCGAAATCGTGGCTAATTGGCAACCGGAAAATCCGGAATTTTGGGAAAAGTTTGGTAAAAAAATTGCTAAACAAAACTTGGTTATATCCACAATTGCATTAACCCTTTCATTCTGTGTATGGTATTTATGGGCAACCATTGCAGCACAACTAAATGGCGCTGGCTTTAACTTTACAACAGATCAATTATTTACATTGGCCGCATTGCCAGGTCTTGTAGGTGCTACATTACGTTTCGTATATACCTACATGCCAGCCTTAATCGGTGGTAAGAACTGGACATTTATTTCCACACTTATTTTATTAGTTCCTGTTGTATGGCTTGGCTTTGCCGTTCAAGATACAACAACTTCTTATACGACATTCATGATCTTAACTGCCCTCATCGGTTTAGCGGGCGGCAACTTCTCGTCCTCCATGGCGTACATTGGCAACTTCTTCCCTAAATCCGAAAAAGGTACTGCTCTTGGTATCAACGGCGGTGTTGGTAACCTTGGTATTTCCGTAATCTACTTCTTAGCTCCATTCGCTATGGGTTCCGCTGCATTAGGTAGCGTATTTGGTGTAACACCAGCTATCATCAAAGGTAACGCAGTATACCTTGCCAATGCAGCTTTCATGTGGATCGTACCACTCGTTGTTATCCTTGCACTTATGACACGTTTCATGGATAACTTACCACTAGAAAAACCAAATCCTAAAAATCTTGTACAAATCTTTGGGAACAAACACACTTGGGCACTTACATTGCTATACACTTGTTCCTTCGGTGCTTTCTCTGGTTATGCGGCAGCACTTGGCTTATTAGTAGGTAAAGAATTCCCTGAAGTTCCATTTGCTTCTATCGCATTTGTTGGTCCTCTTGTATCAGGTGCCCTTCGTCCTGTAGGCGGTTGGTTAGCTGATAAGATTAACAGCGGTACAAAAGTTACCTTTGTAAGCCTTCTCGGTCTATGTGCAACAACAGCGCTAATTGCAGTTGGCGTAGATATGCACAACTTCCCATTCTTCTTTGCTATGTCCGTGTTAACATTTGTATGCTGTGGTTTCGCAACAGGTGCAA